>CALMWW010000090.1 GCA_937870835.1 uncultured bacterium | reverse complement strand
TGTTTAGGGGTCAGACCCCCCAATGCCCTTGGGGTCTGACCCCGTAAACATCACACCTTAAAATACCAAACCCATTAAAAAATATCACAACCTTGAAATACCGAAAAAATACCGAGAGGGTCTGACCCCTAAACATCACAAACTTAAAATACCAAACCCTGTAAACATTTATGGGGAGGGGTCAGGGCCCCAGGTACCGACGGGACCTGACCCCTACCGATAGGACCTGACCCCGTAAACATCACAAATCTTAATAAAGGCGTCAAGCCAGCCGGCCAGACCGCCAGATTCCAAGACTACCGGGCGCACCGAAACCCGATGTAGTTGTACACGTACGCGGGCGAAGTGCTCAAACCCAAAGCAAATGCCCCGGCGTAAGAGCTATTGTCCCAAGTGCCACCACGGAGAAAAGCATGGATGTTTCCACTTGGAATAGCATCGTTATTGTCTGTATATACCTGACCAACCCCATAAGAAGAGGTGGCATAGGTTGGGTTAAAGGGGCCAACCAGGTTATAGGGCAAGGCTGTGGTCCAAGACACGGTATTGATTTCTCTCCATGCTTCAGGCTGGTTAGGGAGTTGGGAAGTTTCCCGAGTGTCATTGGTCCATTCATAGACATTGCCTGAGAAGTGATAGATTTGTTTAGTATTAGCTAAGGTGAGGGTGGCTAAGGCATTGGTGCCAGTGTCAGGGTCAGGGCCGTTATAGGAAACACCGGCTACATCGGTTCCATTGTTGCCAATCTTGAGCTTGCCTGAACCAACAGCCGAACCACTCCAGTTAGTTCCCACGTTCAAAACATCATTAGCAATAAGCATCCATTCTGTATTGGTAATGAGGTGGTAGCCAGGACCGAGATTAGAACAAGCGGCAATGGCAGCAGTTTGAGTAATGCTTACCCAAGGAGCTCCAGTTTGGGAAACAGGGAGGTTGCTGCCATTATTGCGAGCTTCAAATTGCATAACACAAAAACCATGGCCAGTATCAATATAGCCAGAAGGACAATCATTGATAGTGGTATTAGGATAATAATCTACTGAATAGGTGCTATTCTCACTAAGAGAAGCTCGTAAGCTGAAGCTAGTGCCATTGCTAATGTATTGATAATAACCAGTGCCGGAAACAGGTCTGGGGAGATTAGGAATAGCAGCAGCTAAATCAGCACAGCCTAGGTTGCTAGAATCACCTACATTGCATCGGACTGGATTAGAAACAGGGAAAGTAAAGTTATTAGGAATTCCATAAGCCAAGATAGCATCACGGAGAGAAGCTAATTGAGCTTTATCCCGGGCATCCCGAGCTGTATCTGTTGTTCTGCCAAAGCTTACAATTAAAACACCGGCTAAGATGCCGATAATAGCTATACTCAATCAAGGTAAAAGAAGATTGGGAATGCTTTATAGTATTGGTTGTTATAGTTTTGTTTTCCATAAATAAACTTTAATTAATTATTTATTATTTATTATAATTGATTAGTTTGATTATACCTTTTCTTGGTTGTAGGTGTCAAATGAAAAATAAACAAGAATGAAATAGAATAGAAATATAATAAAAAAGTAATGTCTGGAATTAATTTGATTATTTAAATTATATCTTTCTTCATTGTAGGTGTCAAATGAAAAATAAACAAGGAGAATGTTTAGAATGATGTTTTACTCATTTTAGAGCTGAAGTGATGTTTAGGGGTCAGACCCCTAAACATTTTGAAAAAGGCAAAAATAATGTTTAGGTCTTTATGCTTCTTTATGCTTGGGTGATGTTTAGGGGTCAGACCCCTAATGCCCTTGGGGTCTGACCCCATAAACATCACAACCTTAAAATACAAACCTATTATAATATATATTCTAAATAAAAAATATAAAATAAATATGTTATTTGGCCCGACTGATCCGAATAAGACCAGAACAAGGTAAAATTTCTATTCCTCTTTTTTCTAATTCATCTAAAAATAAATTCATACCCAAAGAATCAGAAGAAATATGGCCGGCAATAACAACATTAATACTAGCAGCTTCAGCTTCTTTTTTATGCTCTTCAGACATATGCATTCCCACAATTGTGCCAATGCCAGCTTGAGCCATTTTTTCATAAGCCTTCGGGGAACCTGAAGTTCCTCCTGTAATCTCAGTTAAAACAATTCTTCCGCAGCGATTATCCGACGCGCCAGCAAATATTTTAGGACCCGCGCCTAATTTAGCTGCTTCATTATATTCAGGAATTTCTTTTAATAAAGTTATTAAATCTTCTAATCTCTCTGGATTGGCTTCTTCTATTTTTTGTTTCAAAAACATTGCTACTAAATTATCGCAAGGAGTATGAGTATTCATAAGATTAATGCCCAATAAGCGCGCTTCGTCTATAACCTTAAAATGATTAGAAGCGCTTACTCCTCTGGCCACTTCGCTCATTCGGGGAAAGGTTAAGGCCTCAGCAATATTAATTGGCACCCCATAATAGCTTAATACATCGCTTTGCAACTCCATTACATCCCCTAGATTAGCCAAAGCTTTACCTAAAGGGTGATGTCCAATCACTAAATCAATATCGCCTAATTGTTTAGCAATTAATAATTCAGCGCCGTCTATATCAATGCCTGCCATTATTTTTTTTATCTCTTTATCGTCGGCAATATTATGAATACGAGAATCTAAATAAGGATTTTCTAAAGATTCTTTATCAAAGTCAGCTTTGGCTTCTTCGCTTAACTTTTCAAATTGTTTCTTTTTTCTCTCTAAAAATTTTGCCACGCCTGCCTCGCCTCTAAAATCAGCGGATTGACCCATTTGAATAGTTAAATTAAAAATTTCTTTAATAGTCATAAAATTTCTTAAATTATATTATTATTTGCTTTGGCTTAACATAAAATTATTCTAAAAAAAGGCGCCTGAATAAACAAGGACCTTTGAAAAATGACTAAAAATAAATCAGTTTTCCGGATGATAATTTCTTAAAAGCATCACGGCTTGATTATTAGAGGTCTCAAAGACGCCCCCTCCTCCCAAAAATTTTTTTGGTTCGCCTGCCTGAGGAATAATTTTAATTTCACCTTCTATTAAAGAGGTTACTAAGGCGTCGTGATGAGATAAAACTGTTATTTTCCCCGTAGGCGTAGGAAAGCTTACAGATTCCACTTCACCTTCAAAAATTATTTTTTCAGGATTAATAACTTTTAAAATCATTGTTTTTCAACTTCTTTAATACTGCCTTTCATATAAAATTCATCTTCATTCAAATTATCTAATTCGCCAGAAACTATTTTCTCAAATCCTTGAATGGTCTCTTCTAGGGTAACATATTTTCCAGGAATTCCGCTAAAAACTTCGGCAACAAAAAACGGTTGAGATAGATATTTTTGAATTTTGCGCGCCCGATTAACCACAATTTTATCTTCATCTGCCAATTCTTCAATTCCTAAAATGGCAATAATGTCTTGAAGTTCTTTATAGCGTTGTAAAATTCTTTTTACTTTGTTGGCCACTTCATAATGTTTTTCTCCAACAATTCGCGGATTTAATAAAGAAGAATTTGATTCTAACGGGTCAACGGCTGGATAAATACCCAAAGATGCAATTGCGCGCGATAAAACTAAAGATGAATCTAAGTGCGAAAAAGTTGCCACAATGGCGGGGTCGGTCAAATCGTCGGCCGGCACATAAATTGCCTGCACAGAAGTAATAGAACCGTCTTTTGTTGAAGTAATTCTTTCTTGAAGCATTCCAGTTTCGGAAGCTAAAGTAGGCTGGTATCCAGTTTGAGAAGGAATTCTTCCTAAAAGAGCGGATACTTCAGAACCAGCTAAAATAAAACGGAACATATTATCCATAAATAAAAGCACATCTTTTTTTTCTTTATCTCTAAAATATTCGGCTACTGTTAGTGCTGTAAAAGGAATTCTTAAACGAACACCCGGCGATTCATTCATTTGTCCAAAAACCAAACAAGTGCTTTTTAAAGTATCTGATTCTTTCATTTCCCGATATATATCATTGCCCTCTCTTGACCTTTCGCCAATGCCAGCAAAAATAGAATATCCTTGATGCTCACGAGCGATATTGGTAATTAGTTCTTGAATTAAGACGGTTTTACCAACACCAGCCCCACCAAATAATCCTACTTTGCCGCCCTTGGGCAGAGGGCAAAGTAAATCAATAGCTTTAATACCGGTTTCTAAAATTTCAATCTCATCTTTCTGAGTTTTTAATTCAGGTCCTTTTTTATGAATTGGTTCTTGAAAAGCAGATTGGATCATTCCTTGATTATCAATTGGCTCGCCTAAAACATTTAAAATTCTTCCTAATGTCTCCTTGCCAACAGGCACCTTAATAGGGGCTCCAGTATCTTCTACTTCATCTCCTCTTTTTAAACCTTCTGTGGCGCCCATAGCTAAACATTTTACTTTTCCATCGCCTAATTCTTGCTCAACTTCCAAAATTAAATCTTTGCCTTTAACATTTAAGGCAGTGTATAAAGGCGGGACTTGTTTTGTTTCAAATTCTACATCTACTACAGGACCAATAATTTGCGTTATTTTTGCCATAATTGCTTCCTTGAATTTTGAATAAATTTATTTTTAGATTCAAAATTCTTATTTATTTTATTTTTATGTAATTTTTAATTTTTATTATAAAAATATCTTCTAAATATCTTAATATTTAATTATTCCATTGCTTCTTTGGCTGAAGAAATTTCAGTAACTTCAGAAGTAATCTGTTCTTGGCGCGCCTTATTATATAATAATTGTAAATCACCCAATAGAGCTCTTGCATTATCTGACGCATTCCTCATTGCCAGCATTCGAGCCGAATGTTCAGCTGTATTGGCCGATAAAATAAATTGATAAACTAAATATTCTATAAAAACTGGCAAGGTTTGTTCTAAAATATTTTCCGGCGATGGTTCTAATAAATAATCATAGTTATTATTTTTAATTTTGTCTTCTTCTTTCAAAAAATTTATAATTGTTTCATCGGTTATGGGAAATAATTGCACTAAACATGGTTTTTGAATAAGGGAACTATAAAAATGCGTATAAAATAAATAAATTTTTTGATATTCGTCTTTCAAAAATAGCTGAATTAAAATCTCGGCAATCTCAGATGTTTGACTAAATTTCCAATAATCCCCCACTCCTGAATAACTTCGTAAAACTTTTTCGTCTTTAAAGTGAGCAATACTTTTTTTGCCAATAGGCATAATGTCTACTGCTCCTTCTGCTTTAATTTGAGGTAAATTTTTTTCCACAAATTTAAATATATTAGCGTTAAAAGAACCGCAAAATCCCCGATCTGAGGCCACAACTACTGCTAATATTTTTTTCACTTCTCGCTCTTGTAAAAAGACTGATTTTCTTTCTCTTAAAGATTTTTCCATTCTTCGCAAAAGCGCTGCCATTTCATTAGCAAATGGCTTAGATTCTAAAAATCTTTTTTGCGTTTTCTTCATTTTCAAAGCCGCAAAAGTTTCTAAAGCGCTGGTTAGTTCAGATATATTTTTAACAGACCCTATTTTATTTTTAATTTCCCGTAGGTCCATATTTCTTTTTTATGTCTTTAATAATTTCTAAAACTTTTTTTTGTAAATCATCGCTAAAATCTTCTGTCTCTCTAATCTGCGTTAAAATATCGGAATGGTGAACTTCTAATTCAGTTAAAAGTTCTTTCTCAAATTCTTTAATTTTGTCTAAAGGAATATCTTGCAAGTCCCCGTTAACACCTGCAAAAATTACTATCGCTTCTTTTTCAAATGGATAAGGCTCCAAATCATTTTGCCTGATAATCTCCATAATTCTTTTTCCTTTTTCAAGAATTATTTTGGTTTGAGAATCTAACTCTTCTGTAAACTCTGAAAATCTTGCTAACTCTTGAAATTGAGCTAAATCTAATTTTAAACGGCCGGCCACTTTTTTCATTGCTTTTACCTGCGCGGCTGACCCTACCCGCGACACTGAAGTTCCAACATCAACAGCTGGCTTTTGATCTTTTCTAAACATTGTTGAATTTAAAAAAATTTGACCATCTGTAATAGAAATTACATTCGTAGGAATATATCCGGAAATATCACCAGCTTGAGTTTCAATAATGGGCAAGGCTGTTAAAGAACCTCCGCCTTTTTCATCCGATAAACGAGCCGCTCTTTCTAATAAACGCGAATGTAAATAAAATACATCACCCGGATATGCTTCTCTGCCCGGCGGCCGTCTTAAAATCAAAGATATCTCCCGCCATGCCCAAGCTTGACGAGTTAAGTCATCAAAAACTACTAAGGCATCTCGTTTAGAATCTCGATAATATTCTCCCATTGTCACACCGGCATATGGCGCTAAATAAACAAAACTTGCCGGGTCATCGGGGAAAGCGCAAACTATGGTTGTATATTCCATTGCCCCAGCTTTTTCTAAAGTTGAAACAAGCCGTTTTATTTTACTCTTTTTTTGGCCACAAGCTACATAAATGCAATAAGGACGATTTTTTTCTTTTTTTTGATTTATAATAGCATCTAACGCCAAAGCTGTTTTACCAAGACTGCGATCGCCAATAATTAACTCTCTTTGACCTCGGCCAATAGGAATAAGAGCATCAATTACTTTTAATCCTGTATGCAGGGGCGTATTAACTGCCTGCCTCTCTGTTACTCCCGGACCTTTTCTCTCAATCGGCAAAAATTCTTTAGCTTTAATTTCTCCTTTTCCATCTAATGGATTCCCCATTGGGTCAATCACTCTTCCTAAAAATTCTTCTCCTACCCCTAAAGAAAAAATCTTTTTGGTTCTTTTAGCTATGGTGCCCTCTTTAATATTTTTATCAGGACCCAAAACAACTGCCCCCACTTCATATTCTTCTAAGTTTAAAACTAGACCTAAAACATTGGCTTCTTCAAACTCAATCAATTCAAAATTTTCCACATTTTTTAGTCCGGATAATTTTACTACGCCATCTTTTACCTCTATTACTTCTCCTATTTCTTCTATTTCAGGATTAAGTTCAAGGCCCTCTAATTGTTTTTTAAATTGCTCTATTATATCCATATTTTTTTAGCTTCATTAAAATATCTTTTAATGAAGCTTTAATTAAAACATCTTTTGTCTTTAAACGAAAACCAGCTAAAAGAGATGAATCAACATTATACAAAATTTCTTTATTATCGCCTATAATTTTTTTAATTTTTTCTTTAATGTTGGTTTTGTCAGTTTCAGACATCTCTCTTGCTAATAATAATTCTGCTTTTTGCTCACGCGAATAGATACTAATAAATTTTTTTATTACTGCTCCGATAATCTCTTTTTTGTTATCTAAAGCTTTTTTTAAGTTAGCTAAAATTTCTTCGGCCTTAGAAGGATTTTCTATTACAGCATTATATAAAGCCATAGCCCATAAAAAAATTTCTCGTTCTTTCCTCATACGCTCAATTTATTTAAAAATTCTTCTGTAATTTTTTTATTTTTAGCCTCATCAATATTTTCTTGCAATAATTTTTCTGCCAAAACAAAAGCATTATCAACAATCTTCTTCTCAATTTCTTTTTGCTGCTGAGCTATTAAAGCAGCGGCTTCGTTTTCGGCTTTGTTTAATAGTAACGCTTTTTCTTGTTCTGCTTTTTCTAAAGCATCAGCTAATCTTTTTTTTGCTTCTTCCTCGGCCATAGCAATAATTTCTTTCCTTTTTGCTTCGTTTTCTACCTCCATTCTTTGCTTTGTTTCTAAAAGACTTTTTAATTTTATTTCCGCTTCGGCAGATTTATTAATCCCCTCCTCTATTTTTTCCTGTCTCTTTTTTAACATATTAGATAGAGGACCAAAAACAAATGTTTTTAAGACAAAAAACAAAATAGCTAAATCAATTAGCTGACCGACAAAAACTTTCCAATCTACTTGTAGAGCTCCTTCCATATTATTATCTTAAATAAATAAAATAAATAAAGCAACCACTAAAGCATAAATAGCGACCGCTTCAGCAAAGGCAATTGACAAAATCATTCCGCTTTGAATTTTAGAAGCTGCTTCTGGATTTCTGCCAATAGCTTCTGAAGATTTAGAACCAATTAAACCAATACCGATACTAGGACCTATTGTTCCTATGCCGATAGCAATAGCAGCTGCTAATTTTATCATTGTTTCATCCATAATATTATTTTTCCTCCCTCATTTTAATTTATATTTATGAGTTTGGTATTATTTTTATTATTTTTATTATTTTTTACTGCTTAAATTATTTTTATTATTGTCACAAGTACTGCTCATTTTTTTGTCTAAAAAAGGCAAAACTAATTTATAAACATTAATAACCGTTAATCCAATTCCGACAATAATTGATAGTATAAGTATTTTCGGAAATGTATTTAATTTTTTATCTATTAAAATTCCAATTATTAAACAAATCGTTAAAGGCAAAGCAATCAAAAATCCTAATTCGCTGCCCAAGACTAAGGCTCGGGGAAAATTCGTTTTAGTGTTCGGTTGTTGGGGTTGTGATAAAGACATAAAAAACAGTAATTAATGATGAAAAAACTAAGGCTTGAATAAAAGCAACAAATAATTCTAAAGCTAAAAACGGCAATGGTATTAAAAATGGCATTAAAGAAGCTACAATCATCAATAAAATCTCACCGGCAAACAAATTGCCAAACAATCGCATACCCAAAGATAATGTTTTGGTAAACTCTCCAATTCCTTCTAAGGCTCCTACAAAAAACATAATTGGATCTTTAAAATTTATATATTTTTTAAGATATTCTATTCCTCCTAACTGCCTAATAGCGCTAATATGGATATAAAGCATTGAAAAAACTGCTAAGGCTAAAGTAAAATGCAAATCAGAACTCGGCGACCTTAAAACAGGAAAAACACCCAAGCCAGGGATTATTTCAACTAAATTACAAACTAATATAAAAATAAATAAAGTAGCTACTAAAGGAAAAATTTCTTCGGTTTTCTTGCGGTCCCCAGTCATTCCATCAAAAAGCCCAAAAAGAGATTCAATAATCCATTCAAAAAAATTTTGAACAGGAGTAGGAATTAATTTTCTGCTTTTAGTTCCAAAATAAAAAAGCGCCATAATTAAAACGGCGCAAATTATGCTTAATAAAAAAGTATTTGTAATGTTTATTCCTAAACAATTAAAAACCGCATAGCCAAATAAGGTTGGGGTCTCCATAAAAACAATTATATTAACTATTAAAGCTAAGTTTATCCTATACAAAAAGAATTATTCTGTCAATAAATTATAAATTGTAAGCGCTACCCTGTTTTGGGCTCTGGAGCATTTTGATTTGAGAAAAATTATAGTCTTATTCTTTTGTTTTCAATTCCACATAAAAGGTAGATCCTTGGTTTATGCCAGCAGATTCAGCCCAGATGCGGCCCTGATGAGCTTTGACAATCTCAGAAGCAAAGTAAAGTCCAATACCTACTCCAGAAGGATAGGTATTAACATAACTATACAAACCAGCTAAGAAAATAAATATCCCGCTCGGCACGAGTAAATAAATTGGAAAAGGTATTTGAATCATTTATTATTTTGTTCTTTTAATTTATAATGCAATGTTTTTCCTAAGTTAGATTTAGGCAATTCATTAAAAAATTCAATAATATGCGGAACTTTATGGGGCGCTAATTTATCTTTGCAAAATTCAATTAATTCTTCTTTGGTAGCTTCTTGACCTTCTTTTAATACTACACAAGCTTTAATAGCTTGACCATAATAATCATCGGCTACTCCAATAACAGCTACTTCTTTTACTTTAGGATGCTGTTCTAGGATTTCTTCTATTTCTCTCGGCCACACCTTTTCTCCTCTAACGTTTATCATATCATCTAACCTACTCTCTATATAAAATATCCCATCTTCATCCATTCTGCCAACATCTTTGGTATAAAACCAACCATCTTTTAATACTTCTTTTGTCTTTTCTGGTTTCTTCCAATACCCCTTAAATATCTGAGAACCCCTAATAACTAATTCTCCTACTTGGTCTAAAAATAAATCTTCCTTAGTTTCTGGATTAACAATTTTCACATCAGTATCAAAAACCGGAACTCCAACCGAGCCAAAACGTTTTTCGTAATCATTACGACTCGGATCATTAATAACTAATGGCGAGGTTTCTGAAAGTCCATACCCCTCACCGATTAAAGCATTGGGAGCTATTTCTTTAACCTTCTCCCATAGAGCAGAAGAAAAAGAAGTAGTTCCGCTACCACAAATAGTCAGCGAGGTTAAAAGAGGTTCACGGGAATGATTTTGATAATATTTTACAATAGCTGCATACATAGCTGGGACTCCTGGAAGATAACTCACCTTGTATTTTTGAATTGTTTTTATTACTTCTTGGGGCGAAAACTTAGGTATAAGAATAATGCTTGCCGCTCTTTTTATTCCCCAAGACAAGCATAAAGTAATTCCGTATACATGAAAAAGGGGCACCATTAACACCAATGAATTAAATTGCTTATCTTTTTCCCAATTGTCCATTATTAAAGTGTTTGATACAATATTAAAATGCGTCAACATCACCCCCTTGGGTTCGCCCGTTGTGCCTCCGGTGTAAATGATTACTGCTACATCATCTTTAAGATCTATTTTGACTGGATTGTATTTTGGTTCACTCTCTTTAATAAAATCAAGGAAAT
>CALMWW010000089.1 GCA_937870835.1 uncultured bacterium | reverse complement strand
AAAGGAATAAATGTACCCAATGGTTTTGCAATTACGGCCGATGGTT
Organism: uncultured bacterium; assembly: GCA_937870835.1. Taxonomy (GTDB): domain Bacteria; phylum Patescibacteriota; class Minisyncoccia; order Minisyncoccales; family Minisyncoccaceae; genus UBA6220. Next base: position 3,759 of record CALMWW010000089.1, on the reverse strand, counting down.
ATCTTCATTATTTACGCGAAAATGGTTTTGATAAAGAATTGAAAAAAATTTTTAGCCATTTAAATCCTAAAAAAATAAAAAGTGTTCAGTCGGTTGGCAAACAAGCGCGTAGCTTAATTTTAAGCGGGAAAATACCAGCTGACTTAAAAGAAGAAGTTTTAGAAGCTTATCATAAATTAGGGGAAGAATATGGAAAAAATCCTGATGTGGCAGTGCGTAGTTCTGCTACAGCTGAAGATTTGCCAACCGCTTCATTTGCCGGCCAACACGAAACTTATTTAAATATCTCAGGCGACAAACAAGTTTTGGAAGCCCTCTTGAAATCTTATGCTTCTTTATTTATGGACCGCGCTATTTTTTATAGGTTTGAAAAAGGTTTTCCGCAATTAGGAGTTTATATTAGCACTGGCATTATGAAAATGGTGAGAAGCGACTTGGGGTCTTCTGGAATTATGTTCACTTTAGATACTGATACAGGGTTTGATAAAGTTGTTTTAATTAGTTCTATTTATGGTGTTGGCGAAATGATTGTTAAAGGACATATTACTCCAGATGAGTTTTATGTTTTTAAGCCAACTCTTCAAAAAGGATACCGTCCGATTATTGTAAGAAATATGGGACGAAAAGACCGCAAGTATATTTATAAAATGGGAGGGGGATTAAAAGAAGTGCCAGTGCCTAAAAAAGAAATGGAACAATTTTCTATCAATGATGAAGATATTTTGACATTAGCAAAATGGGCTTGTTTAATTGAAGAATATTATGGCCGTCCGCAAGATATTGAGTGGGCTAAAGATGGGCAGAGCCAAAAATTATTTATTGTACAATCTCGCCCCGAGACAGTTCACACTGTTAAAACCGAAAGAGTTTATGAAGAATATATTCCTCAAGGAAAAAATAAACCTGTTCTTAAAGGAATTGCCATTGGGCAAAAAATTGGTTTTGGCAAGGCGCGAGTTATTACTGATATTAAAAAGATGAATGAATTTAAACAAGGCGAGATTTTAGTTACTAAAATGACTGACCCGGATTGGAATAATTTAATGGCCATGGCTTCTGCAATTATTACTGATGAGGGCGGAAAAACTTGCCACTCAGCTATTATTTCTCGTGAGTTGGGAGTGCCGTGCATTGTGGGAGCCAAAGAAGCTACGCAAAAAATAAAAACCGGAATGCCAATTACAATAGATTGTTCGCAGGGCTCGGAGGGCTATGTTTATAATGGCAAAGTAGATTTTGAAGTTAAAAAATATAATTTAGATAAAGTGCCGGATTTGCCAGTAAAAATAATGGTCAATATAGGCACGCCGGAAATAGCTTTTAAGTCTTCCTTTTTGCCGGTAGCTGGGGTTGGTCTTGCGCGGGAGGAATTTATTATTGCTGATAAAATTAAAATTCACCCTTTAACGCTTTACCATTTTGAGCAATTAAAAAAGAAAAAAGAGTTAACTAAAAGCGAGATAGATTCAATAGAAGAATTAACTTTTGGTTATAAAGATAAAAAACAATATTATATTGATGAATTAGCAGAAGGAATTTCTCAAATTGGAGCGGCTTTTTATCCTCGTCCCGTAATAGTGAGATTTTCAGATTTTAAGACAAACGAATATAAAAATTTATTAGGCGGTCGATTATTTGAGAAAGAAGAATCTAATCCAATGATTGGATTTAGAGGCGCTTGCCGTTATATTAATCCTATTTTTCAGCCGGCTTTTGAATTAGAATGCCAAGCTATTAAAAAAGCTCGTGATGAGTTTGGATTAACAAACATTGCAGTAATGGTGCCGTTTTGCCGAACCTTAGAAGAGGGTGAAAAAGTGCGTCAGCTTATCCGCGATAATGGTTTAGGCAATCAATTAAAAGTTTATGTAATGTGCGAAATTCCAAGTAATGTTGTTTTAGCTGATGAATTTTTAGATATTTTTGACGGAATGAGTATTGGGTCTAATGATTTAACTCAATTAATGTTGGGGCTAGACCGAGATAATGGCGAGATTGCTTATGTTGGCAACGAAAAAGATGAATCCGTAAAAAAAATGATTAAACAAGTGATAGCTACTTGCAAGAAGCGAGGCAAATATTGTGGGATATGCGGTCAAGCTCCCTCTGATTATTTAGATTTTGCTGAATTTTTAATAGAAGAGGGAATTGAAAGCATTTCTCTTAATCCTGATACAGTGATTAAAACAATTTTTAATCTTTCCAAATTAAAATAAATTAGTTATAATAAAAATATGTATGATGTTATTACATTTGGTTCTGCCACTTTAGACCTTTCCGTGATGATGCCGGATGAGCTTATTGTTTGTCCTCGCAAAACAACTTCTCAGAAAAAATATGTAATTAAGGCAGGTTCAAAAATAGACCTAAAGGACATTTATTTTGGTTTTGGAGGGGGAGGGCTTAATACAGCCATTGCTTTTAAGAATCAAGGGTTTGAAGTGGCCTATTGCGGGGCTATTGGTGATGATATTCCGGGACGAGAGATAATTGAATTTTTAGACAAACAAGGCATTGATGTTCATTTAGTTCAAAAAATTCAGGTTCTGGGAAAATATACTAATCATTCTGTTATTTTAGATAATTCTAAGACAGACCGAACAGTTTTAGCTTACCGCGGAGCGTCCGAATTATTAAGCGAAGAAAATTTACCTTATCAGTTGCAAGCCAAATGGTATTATTTAGCACCCCTGTCAGGAAAGTTAAGCCATTTAACTCAAAATATCCTTGATTTAGCAAAAGAAAATAATATTAAAACAGCCGTTAATTTTGGAAATTCACAGTTACGAATGAAAAAAATGAAACCACTGTTAGAAAAAATTGATGTTTTAATCTTAAATAAAGAAGAGGCCTCTTTTTTTACAGGAATTGATTATAAAAAAGAAGAAAAAATTATTGAAGCTTTAGCGAATAAACACAAGCAAGGCATTAATGTAATGACTAAGGGCGCAGATGGCGTTATAGTAATAGCAGATGGAAAAGTTTATGAAGCAAAATTAAAACCATTTAAGGTGATTGATGAAACTGGCGCTGGCGATGCTTTTGGTTCTGGCTTTATATCTGGCTTAATTCAAAAAAGCGACATTGTTTCTTGTATTTGTTTAGGTTTAACTAATTCTAAATATGCGATTAAAACTCGAGGAGCAACTACTGGCTTACTAATGAAGAAGGATAATTATTTAGTGGAAAAAGAAAAAATTAAAGTACAGGTCCGTGAATTAAATTTATAATTAAATTTAGATGATAAAATAATCATAATAATAAAAAATAATAATAAATAAAAAAATATGAAAGGATATATTGTCAACATAGAAAAAGAAACTTTGGAAAATGATAATTTTCGCAAAGTTTTATATACGGCTCCTCACAGCCAATTAGTTTTAATGTCATTATTGCCCAAAGAAGAAATTGGAGAAGAGGTTCATACCTTAGACCAATTTATTCGCCTTGAAAGAGGGCAGGGGCGGGCTATTTTAGATGGTATTACTTATGATATTGCTGACGGTTCGGCAATTGTAATTCCGGCCGGCACTACCCACAACATTATTAACGACTCAGAAACAGAGAAAATGAAACTATATACAATTTATTCTCCAGCCGAACATCGCGACCAAGTTGTCCATCCCACAAAAGCCGCTGCCCAAGCTGATACAACAGACGAATTTGACGGCAAAACCACTGAATAAATTTAATTTTTTTGATTCAAATAAAAATAATGTGAATTTTTAAGCTTGCGATATTTTTTAATGGCGGTATTTT
>CALMWW010000088.1 GCA_937870835.1 uncultured bacterium | reverse complement strand
TGAGGATATGCTTTTTTATTTCAGTGAGGGTGGTTTTATAATCAGCTTCGGAAATCCCTTTTTTGATCACCGTATCAATTTCACTTCGTTGTTCTATGAATGAGGATTGGGAATTTATTTCTTCAAATACTTCGGATGGATCTGTTTCCATACATTCAATGATCACTTCCTGTTGATGGAGGCGAACAAGAATGTTGGGAATGAAAAAGAATCCATCCTTAAAATCTATTTCATTTGGAGCTATTGGGCGAACAGGATTTTTCTCATTCAGAAGATCATATCCAAAATGGCCGAAGAGCCAGCCCTTATTTTTATCTGAAAAGTTTTGCAGTTCTTTCAACCCAAGGCCTCTTTCAAGGCTAACTGATCCTTTACAGCCTGCAGCAAGCAAACATTCAAAATCCGGCTGTTCAAAATCGTACTGGTTATTATCCAGGAAACAAAAAATGTTGAACCGGCGTGACCAGTTCAACATTTTCATTTTAAAAACTATGTTGTCGTTAACTACAAATTTTGATTGATTGCTTTTCACTTAGCAGATTAAAAATCATCATCATCATCGTCTCCCATATCATCAAAAAGCCCCATCTCTTTAAAGTCGTCGTCTACTTTAAAATCATCATCATCTTTGGCAGGTTTTTTTGCACCTGCTTTTTTTCCTTTTGATTTAGGTACATCAAATTCATCAAAATCAGGATCCCAATCATCGTCCTCTTCCCCTTTTTCCCAATCGTCTTCCACTTCTACATCATCATCATCGTCATCATCATCTTTTTTAGAAGATTTTTTTGATTTAGAAGGCTTAAGGTCCTCTTCTTCTTCATCAAAGTCATCATCATCCTCATCTTCCGCTTTAGATTTGGATGCCGATTTTTTTACCGATTCCGTTTTCGCCGGTACGCTTTTTTTTGCCGCCCCCTTTTTTGAATTATCAGATTTTGATGTCATATTAAACTAGGATTAATGCTGTAAAATTTCCACGAGTTTTTCAATTAGCCAAATATTTTGCAACTTTTTTTTATTTTTTTTTAAGCCCCTATTATTTGCTCTCTTCCCGGGCCATTGCTAATGTATTTAACAGG
>CALMWW010000087.1 GCA_937870835.1 uncultured bacterium | reverse complement strand
GAGCGTCTGCTTTGCAAGCAGGAGGTCGAGGGTTCGAGTCCCTTAAGGTCCACCATATTGAATTAGTCGCCTCGCTCGGGGCTTCGCCCCTCGCTTCGGCGGGCAGATTTGCGAGTAAATTAAAGGGCTTTTTGAAATCAATTTCCAGCCGTCCCGCCGCAAGGCGGCGGTTCGAGCCGATTTTTTTGAGAAAATTTTTCATCTCCGAAAAATTTTCTTGCAAAGCGAGATTTTTGGCTTGGTTGGCTTCCAAAATCCAGTTTCTTGAGAGTTCGAGCCAACGATTACCTTTTCGCTCAAAATCCGACAATTTTTCCTCTTTTATTTTCTTTTCCGCCATTAAGGCGTTTTTTGTTTCTTGAAATTCCGCCAATTCCAACGCTTCAGCTAAATATGCGTCGGTTAGCCGTTCCAGTTTCGCTTTAATGGCGGAAATTTCTTTTTTGAGATTTTGAGCGAAAAGGTCTGATGTTTGGCGATTTTCGTTTTCCCACTCTTTCAACTTGGCAAGATATTTTTCCCGCCAAACATCAGGCAAAGAAACTTTTTGAACATTCTCTTTGACTTGCTCGGCGAAATTTTCTTCCCGCAAAAAGCGGTGTTGAGAACATTTTTGAATTTTGCTTTTTCTGGTGCAAAAGTAATAAACATATTCTCTGCCGCTTTTTTTGATTTTTCTGTCCGCCGTTATGCAATAGCCGCACTCGCCGCAACGGGCAAAATTCAAAAACAAAAATCCTTTTTTCTCTTTTTGCTTTTTGCGCGGTTTGCCATTATCTTTTAACGCTTGCTGTATTTTGTCAAAAAGTTTCTTTGTAATCATTGGCTTATGGCTCCCTTGATGTAATTCGTTGCGGTAAAGAAAATGCCCGTAGTAAAAAGGATTTTTCAAAATATGTTCAACGGACGACAAGGGCATTTTCTTTCCGCTTCGCGAGCCAACCAAGCCAAGAGAAAACATTTTGTCTTGAATTTGCGTCAAAGTGTAATTTCCTGTGGCAAAAGCCCGCAAAATTTCTTTTACTTTGTTGAATGTCTTTTTGTCGGGTTCAATCGTGCGAAGTCGTGGCTCGTTAAAATAACCGAGAGGGGCTTTTGCCGAGAGTTCACCACGGCGAATTTTTTGCCTAATTCCCCGCAAAATGTTTTCTCTTAAATTGTCGGTGTAATATTTTGCCTGTCCGAAAGCGACGCTCAACATAAATTTTCCTTGCGGCGTCGCTTCAAACCAAAATGTGGGGAATTTCAGCGATCTGATTTTTAAAGTGTCCACCAAATAAATAACCCGCCCGCCGTCAACGGAATTGCGAGCCAATCTGTCGGGATTCCACGCTAAAATTCCCTCGGCGTTTCCTTTTTCAATTTCCGCTAACATCTGATTAAATATTTCTCTGCCCGGCTCTTTGGCGGTTTTGCTCTCGGTATATTCTCGGACGATAAAAAGATTGTTTTGTTTGGCAAACTCTCTCAATTCGGCAAGTTGCGCCTCAATAGACAAAACTTGTCTCTCTTCGTCCTCGCTTGATTTACGGCAATAGATGAAATATTTAATCATAGAATTGTTTGTTTAATTATAATTGAAAAAGGAAACGCCACACCGACAATTTAATAAAATCTCGCTTTGCTTTTCGTCAAAGGCGAAAAAAATCGGCTCATTGCCTTTCGGGCAAAACAAATTTCATTTGTGAACCGTCGCCTTGCGGCGGGACGGCTGGAAATTGATTTCAAAAAGCCCTTTAATTTACTCACAAATCTGCCCGCCGAAGCGAGGGGCGAAGCCCCGAGCGAGGCGACTAATTCAATATGGTGGTGTTTGTTGGACGAAATCCGAACTTTTTTTGACGAAAATCCGGACTGCGAACTTTGACGCTCCGCCCCGCCGCCACTCGCTTCGCTCGCTGTTCCGCAAAAAAGTTTTCTTCGCAATTTTTTATTTTGCGCGCGTCCGATTTTTTCTTCTAAAAAGAAAAGAAAACTTTTTTGCGGGATTCTGCTCTTGCCGAGCAGGGCGGCGGGGCTTCGCTTCGGCTCAGGCGAGGCGGAATTCCCCCCACACCCCCCTTCCGCCTCGCCCTCGCTTGGGACGCCGACGGAATTTGTATTTTGCTTCGCAAAATGCGCCGCAGAAAAAAGAGATGTTGCCCTTGCTCCAACCCACCCGTGCGCGGACAACGACAAGGAACTCCCTTGATTTTCGTTGACCAAACTAATTAAATTGTGTATTATATTGTTAGTGATAGTCATCTGATTGTAAGTGGGTCATTGTATTCTAATACTAATACTATCATACCACAATGTCAAACGAAAAATCCACAATATCCAAGAATATAAAGAAATTGCGAAAGCAACGAGGGTTATCGCAGGACAAATTGTCTAAACTTGCCGATATTTCTCATAATACGATTATCAAAATTGAGTCCGGCGCGATACAAAGCCCAACGATGGATACGGCAAGCAAAATTGCCAAAGCTCTTGGCGTTTCGCTTGATGATTTGATGAAATAAATTATGGCAAATAAAAATCTTACAAATGCAAAGCGGGTAAAGAATGATGAGTTTTACACTCAATACTCGGATATTCAAAAAGAAGTAGAGAAATATGTGGAATATGACCCTGACGTATTTCGCGGTAAGGTCGTGTATTGTAATTGCGACGATCCGTTTGAAAGCAATTTCTTTAAATATTTTGCCAACAAATTCAAAACCTACGGTATAAAGAAACTTATCACCACAAGTTACGCCGGCTCGCCAATCGCCGAAACGCAACTCACATTATTTGGAAGCGAAAAATCTAGTTGCAAGAAAGAAACCGTCAACCGTAAAAATAAAAAAGCCTATAAAATTGAAATTAATGATGTATCCGATCTCACCAAAGACGGCATTACAAACCTCAATGACATAAAGTACTTATTAAAGCATGATAAGAATGCCTCTAGGCTTCTGAGTGGCGATGGAAAATATGCCGCAGGTGATTTTCGCAGTAAAGAGTGTATTGAGCTATTAAAACAAGCCGATATTGTCATTACCAACCCTCCATTTAGTTTGTTTCGCGAGTATATTAAACAGCTTATTGATTACAACAAAAAGTTTTTGATTATTGGCAATATGAATGCCATCACCTACAAAGAGGTATTCCCGCTTCTCAAAGGAAATAAAATTTGGTTGGGCAACAACTACAAAGTCAACGCCGGCGCGATGTTTTTTGAAATTCCCGAAGACATCGCCAATTTGGAGCAAGTGCGCGAAGTAAAAACAAATGAAAGCGGCAAAAAAGTGTATGTTACCAGAGTGCAAGGCGTTCGCTGGTTTACCAATCTTGACCATGGTCGCCGTCACGAGCCGCTCCCGCTTATGACAATGGACGAAATAATCAAATTCGTTACCAAAAAACCTTTTGAAAAATATGACAACTATGATGCGATAGAAGTGTCGCTCGTAAAAAATATCCCGAGTGATTATAAAGGTGTTATGGGTGTACCAGTGAGTATTTTTGATAAATATTGTCCCGACCAGTTTGAAATTGTGGGAATGGCTGAAGATAATGGAAAAGGATTTTCTGGTGGTATTTGGGACGGGAAAAATCCACATTGTGTAATAAATGGAAAAAATATGTTCAAACGAATTTTTATAAGACACAAGAGAAACTAATATGAAAACAGCTCTAAAAACTACCATCACAGTTAAAGAGATTTGCGAAGGGTTTGTGTATAACGAATATGAAGGCAAGGGCTTGTTTGGGCTTTCCGGCAAACTTACCATTCAGCCGGAATATCAGCGTAACTACATTTACGCTTCCGATGGCGGCAAAAAAGAAATAGCTGTTATTGAGTCAGTTCTCAAGGGTTATCCCATCGGACTCATCTATTTCAATAAAGTAGCCGAAGATAAGTTCGAAGTATTGGACGGCCAACAGCGCATCACCAGCTTGGGACGTTTTATTACCGACAAGTTTGCTATAAAAGACGAAAACGGTCTTGAACAATATTTTACCGGCATGGCCGCTGATAAGCAGCAAAAAATTTTGGAAACGAAACTGCTTATTTACGAATGCGAAGGCACCGAAAGCGAGATAAAAGAGTGGTTTAAGACAATTAACATTGCCGGCGTGCCTCTTAATGAGCAGGAGCTCTTAAACGCCGTGTATTCCGGCCCGTTTGTAACGCTCGCCAAGCAAGAGTTTAGCAACAGCCAAAACGCTAATATCCAAAAATGGAGCGCGTACATTTCCGGTAGCGCCAATCGGCAGGATTTTTTGGCCACCGCGCTTGATTGGGTAAGCCGCGGCAATGTCGGCGACTATATGAGCCGCCATCGCTACGATAACAATATCAATGAACTCAAAAAATACTTTAACACCGTGATTGATTGGGTTTCCAGTGTGTTTATTGATGTAGAGAGCGAAATGCGCGGACTTGAATGGGGCCGAATGTATGAGCAATATCACAAAAAAGCTTACGACCCCGCAAAAGTGTCAGCGCAAGTGCATGAATTGTATGCCGATCCGTATGTCAAAAAACGCCGAGGTATTTTTGAATACATCTTGGGTGGCCGGAAAGACACAACCTTGCTTGAAATTCGCGTTTTTGACGAAGCGACTAAAAAAGCGGTGTATGCTAAGCAAACCGCTTTAGCTGAAAAGAAGAAAATCTCCAACTGCCCACTTTGCGCCCTTGGGCACGACGCCAACAAAAGTAAGATTTGGAGTTTTGGCGAAATGGACGCTGACCATGTAGCGGCTTGGAGCAAGGGCGGTAAAAGCGACATTAAAAATTGCCAAATGTTGTGTAAAACCCACAATCGGGCAAAAGGTAATCGGTAATGTGCTAAAAGCGTAAAATTATGCTCAATAACGAAATTAAAACTTATCTTGAAAATTTAGACCGAGAGCAAAAAGCTCTCGCGTCTTATAATGGCGAGCATGATATTGCCAAAGCAATAAAAGATATTCTCGTAAAAGACATAAATTACAAACCGACCATTGAGGATATTGCCGAGCAAATGGCTTTTGATTTTATGGCGGCATATCCAAACGATAACTCTGGCTGGGGAACTTATCACGGCCCAATGTTTATTTTGCCAAACCAACAAGGGCAAATGGTTGAATATCCAAGCATTAAAAGAATAGATGAAGAAACATTAAAGTATTGGGCAAAAAGAGCTAAAGAAACAAAAAATCCTATTCTTTCGTCGAGATACGCTGATTTGGTCGTTGATTTTTCACCAAAAGTCATAAATAAAAATACTGACATTGATTTGTTTCAGATAGTCATTGATTCAAACATTGTGATTTGTGAAAAATCGTTAGCCGATCCTCTTGATTGTAAAACGAAAATTAAAAGAGCGTTGATTTTGGCGATACAAATTAACAATCAAGAAAAAATTGCCAAAGCAAAAGAAACAATAATCAATCTTGAAAAGAAGGTGGCGACGGACGATAAGCCTGGATTGTGGGGTTTTGCTTTTAAATGGCTCATTTTGGATTTTGGCAAAAAAATTACGCTTAAAGAAGCAGAAAAAGTTGGATTGATTAAAGATTTAGAGGATAGATTAAAAAGGGTTGAAAGAGATGTGTGGCTGGCGGAAAACGCTGTTTCTTTGCTTGCCGAACATTATGCTAATGAAAAAGATGAAGATAATTTAATGCGTGTTTTAGACATTTTGGAGAAGTCCTTAAAGACGAACGAGCGCACCAATTCCGACGCATTATTGAAAGTGCACGCATACGAAAAAATACATGAGATATATCAGAAATATAGGGATAAAGGTTTCCAAAAAGCCAAAGCCGCCAGTGATAGAATTTCGCAGGAAATTGGTCAGCTTGATTTGGATTGGAATAAATCGCTCAAGGAAATTTCCGTGACAACGGAAATAAAACAAAAAGATATTGATGATTTTCTGAAAGCGATTTTTGGCGACGAAGAACAAGACAAATTGGAAACAATCATCGCCAAAGTAGCTATCAATTTTTTGCCAAAAAAGGAAGCGGTGGAAAAACAACTAAAAGATATCTCCGGAAAACACCCGATTCAATTTTTATGCACAACGCAAATTATTTCCGATGACGGAGTACCAATAGCTAAACTTTCCACGCTTGAAGAAGATTACGACAATCATTTTCAGCGTTACGCTTCACAATATCTACAATTCGGTTCGTTTTTTCTAACACTGGTAATGGATGAATTGAAAAAGCGAATTTTAAAACAAAATATCACGGAGTATTTTAGAAATTCAACGCTTTTTAAAAATGAAAATAAAGAATATTTGGAACGGGCAATTTCGGCATATTGGGATAATGATTATCTCGTTTCCTCCCACTTATTTAATCCGTTGATAGAGAGTGCAATCAGAGAATTGATAAAAAATTGCGGCGGTATTGTTTTGAGACCAAACAATCTCGGCGGATATGATCGTCTTACACTTCGTCAATTATTGAACGGGCAAGGGAATATAATTGAAAATGTTTTTTCCGGAATGGGTCAAAATATGGCTTTTTATTTCCGATTGGTGCTTACGGAAAAATTAGGAATGAATTTGAGAAATGATTTTGCGCACGGTTTTGGTAAAAAGAAATTTTTTACAAGAGATGTATCAGACCGGCTTTTTCATGTTATGATATGTTTATCGCTAGTGAAAAAGCGGGAAGAAAACAAATAGCGGCGCGCCAGCTAACGCTGGCACAAATTCCGTCGGCGTCCCAAGCGAGGGCGAGGCGGAAGGGGGGTGTGGGGGGA
>CALMWW010000086.1 GCA_937870835.1 uncultured bacterium | reverse complement strand
AACCGGTCTCTCGATAATTTTCATACTGGCTCCGGCGGTAGGATTCGAACCTACAACCTAATGCTTAACAGGCATCCGCGCTACCATTGCGCCACGCCGGAACGATATTAAAACTATAACGCTTTGCTGTTAATCCGTCAACCCAAAATCAAAAGAATTCATCAACTATTTTAGTAAATAAAATTAATAGCCTTCTAATTTTTTGACATCAACATGTTCGCGAATTTTCTCAATCGCTTTAGCCTCAATCTGTCTAATTCTTTCCCTTGTTACGCCAAACTCTAGCCCTACCTCTTCTAAAGTATGGCTTACACCATCTTCTAATCCAAATCTCATTGATAAAATTTTCTGCTCTCTTCCGCTTAAATCTGAAAAAATTTCATCTAAATGTTCGCGCAAAAGTTTACGGCCAGCCTGAGCAGAAGGAGATTCTATTTTCTCGTCTTTAATAAATTCTCCCAAAACGCTATCTTTCTCATCTTCGCCTACTGGGGTTTCTAAAGAAATTGCTTTTTGAGCTATTTTTTCTAAATGCCTTACTTTTTCTATTTCTATTCCCATTTCTGCAGCAATTTCTTCGGCTAATGGCTCCCGGTCTAATTCTTGCAATAATCTTCGTTTTGCTTGCGTATATTTGCTTAAGGTTTCAATCATATGTACTGGAATCCTAATAGTTCTTGCTTGGTCGGCCAATGCCCGAGTAATAGTCTGTCTAATCCACCAAGTTGCATAAGTAGAAAATTTATAACCCTTGCGCCAATCAAATTTTTCAACTGCTCTAAATAAACCTAAGTTTCCTTCTTGTATTAAATCTAATAAAGTTAAATTTGGCGAACGACCAATATATTTTTTAGCAATAGAAACTACAAGCCGTAAATTAGCTTCGGTTAATTTTCTTTTTGCGTCTTGGTCGCCAGCTTCAATTCTTTTAGATAGTTCTTTTTCTTCGTGCGCGCTGATAGGATGAATTTTTCCAATCTCGCGCAAATATGATTGCACTGAATCAATTTTGCCAGTTGAAACTTTTTTCTTGTTTTTTTTCTTAACTAATTTTTTTTCTCCAAAATCTAAATATCCTTTAGATTCTTTTAATTCTATACCAGCTTGCTCAAATTTATCCAACATATCCTCCAATTCAAAAATATTTTCTTCAATATTTGGAAAAGTTGATAAAATTTCAGAATAAGTAACAAATCCCCTCCCTTTGCCTTTTCTAAAAAGAACATCAAAATTTTCTGGAGTTACCACCGGCTTTAACTTGCGAGTTCTTTTCTTTAATTTAGCTGTTTTAGAATTTTTTGAAGTATTTTTCTTGCTTTTTTGTTTACCTTTCTTCCTATCTTCTAAAATTTTCTTGTTTTTCGCTTTTATCTTTGTTTTTAATTGCGTTTTCTTTTTAGTCAACTTCTTCGGTGTAACATTCTTCTTCGGAGCAACCTTCCCCCTTTTCGTGTTCTTCACTTTCTTCGTCTTTTTGAGCAATATCTTTTTTTTCTTCAAGGGCTTGTTTTTCAAAATTTTCTTTTTCATTGTTATTTTTATTATTTTTTGTTAATAAATTAAACTCTTCTAAAAGTTTAGGAATGGCTTCCCAATCACCTTTTGCTTCGCTCTCTTTAATACGAGAAGCCAACTCCTGACGAATAGATTTATTGATTAAATTATGCCTCTCAATTACACATTTTTCAAGTTCTTTGGGTAGGTCATCTATTTCAGCTTCTACTTCTGATTTTAAGATTAAATAATTTAAAAAATCAATAGTCGCGGGCGTATTTTTTAGAGAATCTATTAATTCATCATTAGTAATCTGCGGGTTAGCTATAATTTTTAATAAAATATCGCGAGTTGGTTCTGAAAAATTATTCACCAAATCTAATGGTAATAAATTTACATTTTCTCGGGACAATAAAATAAAAACTGCTATTTGTTCTTCTAATAAATCTTGCCTTGTTTTTTGTTTTTGGACCACCGGCTCAACCCTATCTTCAATAATTGGATAAGCAGGACTGTAATCATCTTTAATTCTTTCCATATCTTTTCGCAAATCTTCTTCGCGAACGCGCAAATCTGCCGATAATTTATTAAGCCAATGGGATTGCTCTACCGCATTGTTTATTTTTTTAAAAAATGGCAATAAATCTGTTATAATTTTTTTCTTATCTTCTAAATTATTAACATCTCTATTTTGAAGAGCTAAATTATAGTAGAATTCATTAATTGGCTGCGCATTTTCAACCATTTGTTTCCATTTTTCTTCACCGTCATATAAAATTATGTCAGCTGGGTCTTTTTCATTTACCAAAGGCACTACTTTAATGTTAAAATCCATCTGTGTTGCTAGCTCTGCTGCTTTTTTAGTAGCCTTATGGCCAGCCTCATCCATATCAAAAGCTAAAATTAAATTAGAACAGTATCTTTTTATAATATTTAAATGCAACTGGGTCAAGGCAGTTCCAGAAACAGCTAAACAATTAGCAAAACCGGCTTGATGCGACATAATGCAATCCACATTGCCCTCTACTAAAATGCAAGTATTGTTTTTTCTAATTTCTAATTTAGCTTTATCTATTCCAAATAAGGCCTTGCTTTTATCATATAATAAAGTATTGGGTGTGTTTAAGTATTTAGCTTCATTATCATCTGCTTCGCCAAAAATTCGCCCTGTAAAACCAATAACTTCCCCGTTAAACCCACAGATTGGAAACATTATGCGGTTGCGAAATCGGTCAAAAAATTTATGCTCATCTTTTTCAATTGCTAAACCAGCTCTGACAATATCTGCTCGTTTATAACCTTGGCCTACTAAAAAATCGCTTAGTTTTGACCATGCTTCCGGCGCATAACCTAATCGCCATAGTTTAATTGTTTCTGGCTTTAACCCTCTCTTTAATAAATATTCATTTGCTTCTTTGCCCTTCACGCTTTTTTTAAGATAAGCCTCAAAAAAACGAGTAGCTAATTCACATATATCTAATAATAACTGCCGTTCGCTTTTCATTTTTTCAAATTCTCCTCCCATTTGAGGTTTTAGGCTCACTCCTGCACGTGCAGCTAAAATTTTTAAAGCGTCAGAAAACTCTATATTTTCAATTTTCATAACAAACTTAAAGATATCGCCTCCTTCGTTGCATCCCCCAAAGCAATGCCAAATTTGGCGAGTGGGAGACACAAAAAAAGAGGGTGTTTTTTCTGAATGAAAAGGACAGCAGGCACGATAGTTAATGCCTGCTTTTTCCAATTTAATATAACTCCCGATAACATCAACAATATTGAGACGAGATTTTATTTCTTCAACTTCATTCATTAAATATCTATAAAAATAATGCTTAATAAACTTAAATAAATAGGCACTATTTTAATTTATTTTTTATAAATAATAAAACTGCCAAATCATTACTCATTTCTTTCACTTAATGTTGCTTTTACCGTCATTTCCTTGCCATTTCTTAATATCTTTAAGGTTACTGTTTGTCCGGGCGCATAATCAGCAATTATCTTTGATAAAGTATAATTACGAGTAATCTTCGTGCCATTAAACTCTAAAATAATATCTCCATCTCTTAATCCTGCTGCCGCGGCCGGAGACCCGGGAATAACAGCTGGTTCATTTACTCTCTCCCCTTTTTGAATTAAAGCGCCGTAATTAACTGGTAAGTTTTTATCTTTTTGAATTTGATTATTAATTATTATATATCGCACCCCCAAAAAAGGATAAGTAATTTTTCCTGTTGTGCGGGCTTGTTCAATGTCTCTTTTAGCTTTATTAATTGCAATCGCAAATCCAATACCCTGCCCATTTTCTGCCACGGCTGTATTAATGCCAATCACCTCGCCATTCAAATTTAACAAAGGTCCGCCAGAATTTCCTTGATTTATAGCCGCATCGGTTTGAATAATATCTTCTAAAACTTCAATAGTTCCCTCTAATCCACCCGCAGCTACTACGGTTCGGCCCAATCCAGAAATTACTCCTACTGATACAGTATTTTGAAATTGCCCTAAAGCATTACCAATTGCAATGGCAGTTTGTCCTACTTGAACAGTAGAAGAATCTCCCAATTTAATAGGCTTAAATCTGCCACCGCCTTGAATTTTAATAATCGCTAAATCTTGAACTGGATCTACTGCCACAATTTTCGCTGTATATTCATTGCCGTCTATGTCTGTAATAGTATATTCAGCTTTTTCATCAGAAGCTACGTGTTTATTAGTAATAATTAAACCATCTTCTGAGACAATGAAACCAGTCCCTGCACCTACTTCTTGTTTTTGAGTACCAGTCTGCACTCTTTCAGGAGAATAAAAGAATCCCCAAAAAGGATCAAGAGGATCAATATATGGATATTGATATTGATAAACTGGCACATCTTTACTAATTACAATACTTACAACTGATGGTGAGGCTTCTTTAACTGCTTGAATAATTTTTTGTTCTTGGGTTGTTTGAGGCTCATATTTAACTACTGGCGCTGATTCCGTTTGAGAAGCTGAATTTGCAAAATTTGATTGACTTACAAAATTATTGGTTTTGTTTTGAGGCAAAGAATAACCAAAAGCAAAACCAACAAAAATTCCCACTGCCAAAAGAATAACTACGCCAATAAGAATATGGTTTAAGATTGGCTTTTTGTCTTTTTCGGGCGCTTGAAGCTGCTTAAAATTAATTTCTGGTAATTGATATATTGACATATTGCAAAAATAAATTATTATTTATTATTGTTTTTTATTATTATCGTCATAATGATTAAAATTGTAGTCAAAAACTTTTCCACTCCGCACTGGGCCTATAAAGGCCATATGCAACCCGCATAAAAAATATTTCCAAGCTGTTCGCAAATAACCATCGCGCTCAAATCTTCTTAAAGGCATATAAAGCGCCGCTCCTTTAATAATTCCAAATTTTCCAAAACGGGCAGCTTGACCTACAAAATATACGTCTTCGGCTAACTTAATAGTTGCATCAAAGCCCCCCACTTTATCAAATATTTCTTTTTTTACTAAAATCCCCATTGCTCCCATCGGAAAAACTTTTTGCCATAAATTTTGCTGCCAATTATAAAAAAGATTGATAGTAAAATTATTAAGCCAAAAGCTATTTTCTTGAGGATATAAATGGTAGGAAGCAACAACTAATTTTCTATTCTCAGCATCGGTTAAGGTTTTTTGAAGCAAACCCGGAAGAAATTTTATATCCGCATCTAAAAATAAAATATATTTACCTAAAGCGAGACGCGCCCCAAGATTACGGCCTTCTGCTGGACTCCCGCCATCGGTAATTTTACAACCATAACTTGCCGCAATTTCCCGCGTGCGGTCTCGACCGGGGCGATCTGCTACAATAATCTCCATATCGGAAAATTTTTCTTGTAAAAGCGACTGCAGCAAACCCGGCAATCTTTCTTCTTCATTATAAGTTGGAATTACCACGCTTAATTGCATATTATTCATTAAATAATTTCTGGGCTTCTTGCCAATATTCTGGGTGGTTTTGTTTAACTTTCATCCAGTACCACCATTCTGTACCCCAAAAATAATATGTGTCAATACCCGTGCTTTGAGCAAAACTTATTGCTTCCTTAAATTGTTCTAAGCTCATGCTTTTTTGCTGTTCTTCAATAGTCGCATTCATAATAGAATGAGGACACCACGGCTCGGCTTGCAATTCTACCCCTATTGTATTTTTATGATAAAATTTTTTAATTAATTCAGCACGATGATAATAATACACTGGAGAAATCCATGGATTATAAGAAAAATAAAATTGTAATTGTTCTTGCCAAACAGTTCGATAAGTTGTAAATCCAACAATATCTCCAATTTGAGCTGCTTTAGTCCAAAAAGATAGCTCTCCGCTCTCAGTAATTAATATTGGATGTTTAGGGTCAAGCTGCTTAACCAAAGCTACTTCTTTTTTAACAAAATTTTCATCTGCCCAAGGACAGGAACCAAACTTCAAAAATGGTTCATTCTCCACTTGCCAAGCTGACAAAACGGGTGAATCTTTATATCTTAAAACAGTTGTTTGAAGATAATCTAAAATTACTTCTTGCTGTTGTTCTTTGCTTAAATTCATAGCCCATTGCGGTAAATGACATTCTGGCCAGCGCGGAGTTTTCATCCCAATAGCTAAAATTAATTGCGCATTTCTTTTCTCTGCTTCAGCTACTTGCCAATCTAAATATTCAAAATCATATTGATTAGCTTGTGGCTCAACCAAATCCCAATGTACTGAAATTTTTATATTTTTAGCTTTTAAATCATCTAAAATTGCTAAATAAGTTTCTTGAGGATCTAATTCTAAAAAAAGAACCTGTTTAATAGAAAAATTCACCCCCCAAACCATTTTCTCAGGACGTTTTGGCTGGCCCGCATATAACAAAAGAAAAAACAATATAAGAACTATAGCAAAAAATAATAAAATATATTTAATAAAATTTTCCATAAATTTATTATAGCAAAAAAATACTGATTAGCAATTCAGCGTTTTACTTTTTACATATCTAAAAATTACTGGACTAATAAACTTAACCCGATACCAATGATAATAATAGAAACTATTTTTTGAATTAATACCCCCTTAGAAATATCTTCTCTTAAAATTTTTGGAAAATAAATAGTAAAAATTAAAGTAAAAATAAAAAGGAAAACATATTGCACGCCCCGGATAGCATTAATAATCGCCAAATAAGCTACTGGCGTCAAAGCAATTGCCCAACTTTGCAAAACCGAAGCAAGGCCGCCCGCGCCTTGAAACAAAATAAAAATAAATCCAATTGAACCCTTTGACAGCGGCGGACTTTCAAAAACCTCTTTATAAAAATTGCGGTTAAAAAGTAAAAGCATGGCCGCGAGAGCGCTTGCCATCCTTAACCAAATAAATCCTTGCCAAAATGGCATCTCCAAAAAAACAAATTTTGAAAAAACAAAATCTAAAGAAAATAATAAGGCTGTCGCTAAAGAAATTTTCAAACTTTCTTTTGTAAAAAGGTCTCCCACCCTGTCTAAAGTAATTAAAATAGTGCCAGCTAATAAAAGTACAAAAGCTAAAATTTGCTGAGAAGTTAAATATTGCTGTCCCCAAAAAAGCCAAGTAAATCCAAAAATAAAAATTGGCTGAGCCGCACCAATAGCTGGAATAACCCGCGACACATCATATTTATCTAAGGCGCTAAACATCCCATAAATCCCAAAAATATAAATAATGCCATCTAAGACTATCCATAAGGCTGTATAAAGAGTGGGAGTATCAAAGTCAATAAAAGGAATAATAAAAATTGCTAAAATATTTAAAACACCCACATAAAATGTTAAGGCTCGCGGCCGTCCAGCCTGCCCCACTACAATTTTATCTCCTAAGGAAGCAAGAGCAAAAGCAAAATAACTTAAAATTATAATAATCAGCCAAAGCTCCATTTAATTTAATCAGAAATTAATTTTTTAATATTTAAAGCTCCTAATTGAATTCCCTCAACAAACCCCTCCATTGCCATTTCTGCTAAATAACCATCTCGAATTAAATCAAAAAACCATTCGGCGACAAGATTCTCTGGTTTTTGTTCAATTCCAAAACCATGTAATAAAAGCCATTCTTTATTAAAATCTTCCTGAGAACCAATTGTCGGAGCAATAATAATTGGTATGCCTAAAGCAGAATAAAAGGAAAGTTCCGATGGCTTAGTCCATAAAACATCGGCTTTGCTTAAAGATTGATTAAAAATCTCAAAATAATCTCCAAAATTATCAGCGTATAACACTTCAACATTTTTTAACTTATCCATTTTTAATTTTTTAATTTCCTCGTCAAAATATTGCTTAATTGGTTTTTTGATACCGGCAACTAAAACTATTTTCATTTCCCGAGCAGCAATCCTATTCCTAAACTGTTTTAAGAGACCAACCCCTATTTCTTTTTGAGCTCCTGCCCCGCCGACTGCAAAGATTATCGTTAAGGGGTGGTCAGCTGTAATTGGCAAAGCACCTAAATGGGCTTTAATTAAAGAAGTGTAATTTCTTTCATAAATTTTTTGAGGGTCTAAATTGGCTAAGCGTTGACGAATATCATATTTTAATATTGACATAGATTCTCCCCCAATACAGGACATTGGCAAAGGATATCCTGTTAAAAAAATATTGTTATCATTAACTCCATATAATAACAAACGCTCTTTAGTCCTTTCGTTGGGGACACAATATTTGATTTTTGTTTTATCGGGAATTAAGGGTGCCCAGCTTCGGCTAATATCAGCATCACAAACAACGCAATATATATCTCCAGGGTAACGAAAATATTCTGCCATAAAAGCTGGTGTAAAAAAGGTAGAAATAATTGGTTTGGCTTTTTCTCCGGGCGCCGGCCAAAGTTTTTTTATTAAATGTCTGCCCCATCCTTTAGTAAAAAGATTGTAAGTATTTTTTTCTATAAAATTTGTTTTAGATAAATCGCGGCGCGGATAAAAATCTAATATTTTTTGCGTCTGGTCATAAATATTAAATGCCCAATTACCAATTAAAGGCACTCTTTTAAAACGGGAAATAGATTCATAAAATTTTTGGGAACCCTCCCATATTTTTCTATCTGTTTCGGGAATACCTTCATAATCATTTGCATTAATAATTTTTCCATCCACAGCTAAATCCTTAAGCGCATAAGCTGTGCGTTGATGGCCGTATCCCATATTAATAGCAATTACCCAAGCTTTGTTTTCCATAATGGTTATATTATATAATATTATAATAAAAATTCAAAGTTGTGGAAATTTTTTCTCAACCAAAAAACAAAAATAAAAATTATTAAATACATTAAGCCAACCAACCAAGCATTAATTTGAAAGCTTAAAATTGCAAAAGGAACACTCGCGCTCCAATCTACAATCAAAAGAAGCCCCTTGGTTAAAACACCATCAAAAAAAGATAAAAGCCAACCTAATTTTGAAAAAATCAAACCGATTATTGGAAAGATTAAACCAAAAGCCATCAAAAATGGCATTAAGGGGGTAATTAATAAATTACTCAATAAAGAAACTATGGAAACATAACCAAAATTAAAAATTAGAATTGGGAAAGTAAAAATTTGAGCTGCGATAGTGGCGGATAAAACCTCTATAAATTCCTGCCATTTTCCATTGCTTTTCTTTAATAGCCAATTTTTAATTAAAGGAGCAAACCAAAATAATCCCATCATTGCTAAAAAAGATAATTGAAACCCTAAATCATATTTTAAGGCTAAGGGATTCTGTAAAAGAATAAAAAATCCAGCAATTGCTAAAAGTCTTTCATTTTCACCAACTCGGTCAAATAATTCCGCAAGCATTAATAATCCCGCCATAATACCAGACCGCACTGCCGAAGCCATTCCGCCTACTAATATCACATAAAACACAATCAAAAAAAGTGTAATAGAAGCAGCTTGTTTTTTCCAAAATCCAAAAAATAAAAGTGCTTCAAAGACAATTAAAGAAAACAAGACAATATGCGCCCCCGAAATAGCAATTGCATGACTCAAACCGCTTTGCGATAACTTTTGCTTTAATTCGTCCGGCATCATTTGGCTATCCCCTAAAATCATGGCTTGATTAACTGCGCCTGCTCGAGGTTCTAAATTTTTTTCCATCTGAACGCGCATTAATTTTTTAAAAAATAGAATTTTAGAATATAAATTTTGAACAAAATTTACTTTTTCTGAAGAACTTAAAAAAGCAATTTGAGGATAATTTAAAGTGGCGGCAATACCTTCTTTGGCTAAATAACCCTGATAATCAAATTGACCTAAATTTTTTGGTATTTTAATTATTCCTTGAACTTGCAAGCGGTCTAAATATTTATACTCATCGTAATTATTTGTATAAATTAAAACCTTGCCAAGCTCTTTCTGATTATTAACAACCTCTTTGCCAGAATCAAAAATAATTTTCTCCACTGAAAAAACTAACCTTTGATTTTTATAACCTAATTGAGGCTCACGAATTACTTGACCCACTAAAATAACCGACTCTCCATCATTAGAAACTAATATATTATTCAAAACTGAAAAATATTTATATTGAAAAAGACAAGCTGCTATACTAAAAAAAATTAGCCCAGCGCCAGCTAAAACACAATTGGGTTTTGTAAAAAACAAACCCATTAAGAATAAGCCCGCTATAAAACCACTAAAAATTAAAGCTATCCTTATTTGAAAATTAAAATTAATA
Organism: uncultured bacterium; assembly: GCA_937870835.1. Classification (GTDB taxonomy): domain Bacteria; phylum Patescibacteriota; class Minisyncoccia; order Minisyncoccales; family Minisyncoccaceae; genus UBA6220. The sequence continues at coordinate 6,585 of CALMWW010000086.1, read as the reverse complement.
AAAAGAGAGGCTATAAAAACTCCAAAAATAAAAATAAGGCATAAAATTAGAAATACATCTGCTTTCCCCATTTAATTTTAAGATTCATTAAATTCAAAAAAATTTTTTGCGACTAGAAAATCTTTTTACTAAAAGCAATCCTAAAATAAAACCGCCAAGATGAGCTGAATAAGCTACCATATCTACATTTTCAAATTGTAAGGAAAAAAATTGATATAAAAACCAAATAATAATAAAAACCGCCGCCGGTAAAGACGCTAAGGTCCAAAAAAACACTAAGGGAATAATTGACCTGATTTCATTTTTAGGAAACAAAACTAAATATCCTCCTAAAATACCGGAAATAGCGCCAGATGCTCCAATTACTACTAGCTGACTATTGCTAAATAATGCATAGATTAAAAAAGCCCCTATTCCACACATTAAATAAAATAATAAAAACCGCCAACTGCCCAAGCGCGCTTCTAAATTTTCTCCAAATACCCACAAAAAAAGCAAATTGCCAAATAAATGCCAAAAATTAGCATGTAAAAACATGGCTGTTAAAAGAGTATAAAAACGGCCATTCAAAAGATTGTCTTTTGAGAAACCAAAAATATCACCATAAACAACAATATCTTGGATAGTATAAAAAAATATAAAAATATTTGCCAACACCAACAAGGTTGTGGCTATTGGAAAGTGTCCTTTAACTTTATTTTTATCATAAAGAGGAATCATTTTATAAATTTAAGGTATATAAAAATTATCTAATCCCAAATTCATTAAAAAGCGGCGCAATATTAATTTTAATTTTTTCTAGAACTTCGTTAGAAAAAGGTTGAGACTTTGCAAAAGCTGGATTAAGCGTCCCTTTTTCATTGCGAAATTGCTGAAGAAAATATTTTTCCGCCGGAGCAATATCTTGAGCCATTTTAATAATATCATCTTCGGAGTGTAATCCTTGGACAATAGTAGAACGGAATTCGTAATCTATCCCTGATTTTTTAATAAGGTCAATAGATTCTTTAATTTTTTTTATAGAAACATTAACACCGTTAGCTTGATTATATTTTTCCTGCTCTAATGGCGCCTTTATATCCATTGCTATATAATCAATTAACTTGTTATCAATTAGTTTTTTAAGCATTTCGGGATGACTGCCGTTTGTATCTAATTTAACAGAAAATCCCATTGCTTTTATTTTTTGGCAAAGTTCGGGCAACTCTGAATAAATAGTTGACTCTCCGCCGCATAAAACTACCCCATCTATTAAACCCTGTCTTTCTTTTAAGAAAGAAAAAATATAATCTAAATCTAATTTGGGGTGTTTTTTTATTTCTTCTGGCAAAACTAATTCTTTTGAATAACAAAAGGGACATCTAAAATTACATCCTGTCAAAAAAAGAGTGCAAGCTACTTTGCCCGGATAATCAACCAAGGTCACCTTTTGTAATCCTCCAATAATAATTGGCATAGTAAAAAAGTTAAGAAGCGGCTTAAAAGCCGCTTTATTCTAATTAAATAATTGCGCGCTTAAAAAGCCAGCTTTCTTTGTTTTCTGACGCGCTTCTTAAATATCTTTTATATCAAAATCGCGACGGTCTTTGAATTCTTGCTGTTTGCCTTCATTCCATTGAGAAACAGGTCTTAAATAGCCGACCACGCGCGAATATACTTCAGTGTTCTGAAAATTCTTAAGGCTTTTGTCCTTTGCAAAACAATCATTGCATTTGAAAATAGAATAGGTCGTCCCGTCTTCAAGATTGTATTTCAAAAGCTGTCCATTAGTAATCTCGTTTTTTTCATTAATATTAATAGTGCAACCGCAATCATGACAAAAAAATTTTGAATCCATATTTTCACCCAGTTAAAATTTTTAATGCGCCGATTAAACGACTAAAAAATTTTAACCGAAAATTTATTATTTTTTAAATTCCAAAGATTTAACCTTAAACTCTCTTCTATCTTTGAATTCTTGCTGCTTGCCTTCATTCCATTGAGAAACAGGCCTTAAATAGCCGACCACGCGCGAATATACTTCGCACGGCTGTTCAATGGTGCATTTGGGACAAGTAAAGTGTTGGCCTGGAATATAGCCATGATTTGGACAAATTGAAAAAGTTGGAGTTAAAGTAATGTATGGCAAACGATAATTCTCAAAAACTTTTTTCACTAAATTCTTTACAGTAGCAATATCGCTAATTTCTTCTCCTACAAAAATGTGTTCTACTGTTCCCCCCGTATATTTACATTGAAGCTCATCTTGTAGTTTTAATTCCTCAAAAAGGTCATCTGTAAAATTAACCGGCAATTGCGTAGAATTGGTATAATAAGGAATTTTTTTAGTACCGGCCGTAATAATGTCAGGATATAATTTTCTATCCATTGTTGCCAAACGATAAGCTGTTGATTCGGCTGGCGTAGCCTCTAAATTATAAATATTGCCAGTCTCGGTTTGATAAGTCACTAAACGAGCTCGCATATAATCCATAATTTCCAGCGCAAAAGCCTTGCCCTTTTTAGAACCAACCCCCTCTCCAATAAAATTTAATAATGCTTCATTCATTCCAATCAGGCCAATCGTAGAAAAATGATTAGCAAAATATTGTCCTTTTGCTTTTTTTACTCCTTCTAAATAATGACGAGAATAAGGATACAATCCTTTTGAAGTAAAATCTTCAATAGTTTTTCTTTTTATCTCTAAACTTTCTTTAGCAATATCCATTACCCTGCTTAATCGTTCTAAAAATTCTTTTTTAGTTTTTGATAAATAGCCAATCCTTGGCAAATTAATAGTCACTACACCAATACTGCCAGTTAATGAACCAGAACCGAATAATCCGCCCCCGCCGCGATTTTGTAATTCTGTTAAATCTAAACGCAAACGGCAACACATTGAGCGCGCATCTTCTGGTTTCATTTCTGAATTAATATAATTAGCAAAATAGTTAATGCCGTATTTAGCTGAGGCCTCAAAAAGAGGATCTAAAGAAGGATCGTCCCATGGAAAATCTTTAGTAATATTAATTGTCGGAATTGGGAAAGAAAAAGGACGGCCGCTTCTATCTCCTTTTATCATTGTAACATAAAACGCCTTTACAAACATCTTCATTTCTTCTTCAAACTCGCTATAATTTTCTTTTTGAGGAACTCCTCCAATAATTACCGGCTGATTAGCAAAAACTGGTGACGGCTTCAAATCTAAAGTTACATTAGTAAATGGACACTGAAAGCCAACTCGAGTGGGCACCGCCATATTATACATAAATTCCTGAACAGCTTGTTCTACTTGCGCATAGCTTAAATTATCATAACGAATAAAAGGAGCAAGTAAGGTGTCAAAATTAGAAAAAGAAACAGCGCCCGCGGCTTCTCCTTGCAAAGTATACATAAAATTAACTATTTGCCCTAAAGCTGAACGAAAATGTTTGGCCGGAGTAGATTCAACTTTGCCCATTACGCCTCCAAAACCGCGCAAAAGCAAATCGTATAAATCCCAACCAACACAATAACAAGCTAAGGTATCTAAATTATGAAGATGAATATCTCCTGATTCGTTCGCCTCCCTTACTTCCTTAGGATAAATTTTATTTAACCAATATTTTTTAACAATATAACTAACACCATAATGGTTCAGTCCTTGCAGAGAAAAAGTCATATTAGAATTTTCTTGAACTTCCCAATCCATTTTTTCTAAATAATCATCAACTCGGTCAACTGCTGCTTCACTAATTGTTTCTTGCTCTCTAATTTTTCTTCTTTGTTCTCTGTAAAGAATGAACGCTTTGGCTGGCTCAACCTCACCTTCTAAAATTAAGGCTTCTTCAATAATATCTTGAATTTGCTCAACATTAGGAATTTCTCCATTGCGAAAACGGCGACCTAAAATATCAATGACTTTCTTAGTAATTCTTTTGGTTTTTTCTCCATTGCCTTGACGAGTTGCTGTAATCGCCTTAAAAATAGCGTTTTCAATTTTTTCTGGATTAAAATCAACAATGTCGCCATTTCTTTTTTCTACTTTTTGAATTGTTAAATTTTTTTTGGTCATTTTACTACATTCTTTATCCTTCAGATAGACAGTCCGCTGACGCTTCCGAAAGGAAAATATTATTATTTGTTATTTTATTATTTTTTATTGTTAAAAATTTTACTAACTAATTTTAAGTTTAGTCTTCAACGCTTGTAGCAATAATCGTTATTCTAATTTCGTCTTTTTTTAGGGTCTTGTCAAAACAAGCTCCAAAAACCACTTTTGCGCTGGAAGGAACTTTCTTTTTAATCACTTCGGCTATCTGCTTAACTTCAGCAAGAGATAAATTATTAGACCCAAAAGATACATTAAATAAAATTCCGCTTGCTTTTTCTAATGAAAATTTATTAATTGGCGAATAAAAAGCTTGCTCAATTGCTTTAAAAATCCTGTCTTTTCCTTCAGCCCGACCGGTCCCGAAAAAAGCCACTCCTCCGTTTTTCAAAATTTCTTTAATATCAGCAAAGTCAACATTCAAGGCGCCGGGATTTAAAATTACATTACTAATATTTTCAACCGCATCCTTTAATAACTCATCACATTTACTAAAAGCTTCTTCTATTGGCGACTTCAATGAAACTAATTCCATTAATTTGTCATTAGGGATAATAATAATCGTATCAATAAATTTTTGCAACTCTGTTAAGCTATTCTGCGCTATTTTTTTTCTTTTCTTGCCTTCAAAAGAAAAGGGTAAAGTGACAACTCCAATAGTTAAAATATTTTTTGACTTAGCTAATTGCGCCACCACTGGCGCTGCTCCTGAACCTGTTCCTCCTCCTAACCCAGCTGTTAAAAAAAGAATATCAGCATCTTGCACCAAAGCTTCAATCTCTTTTATATTTTCTCGCGCTGCCGCTGCTCCAATCTCTGTCTTCATACCTGCTCCTAATCCTTGAGTGGCTCTTTCTCCAATTCTTAATTTAAAATGAGCATTTTTCTTTTTTAAGTCTTGAACATCAGTATTTAAACTTATTAATTCAATATTTTTAATATCAGCTTGCATTAAGCGATTTATTGTATTGCATCCCGCGCCCCCTATCCCTATCACTTTTATTTTTGTTGAAACCATTCTAGCTTGTGTTTAATTTTTTTTAAAAACTATACTATTATTTACAAAAATCACACTCCTCTCATCTTAGGGAGATAAATTTCTAAAAAAATCTCCAATTTTTAAAAATATTTTTCCTAAGCCGGTCGTCTCTCCATTATTATCGATTTGCCCATCTTCTTCTTCTAAATTGTCAATAACTAATCCGCAAACTGTTGAAAAAATCGGATCCATAATTTGCTCATTAAAACTTTTTGGATAACCAATTCGGCAAGGTAAATTGAATTCCTTCTTGGCTAATTCTACCATGCCCGGCAATTTAGCACCACCCCCTGTTAAAACTATACCACCAGGCAATAATCCTTGCTTGCCCACTTTCTTAATTTCTTCATTTACTAAATCATAAATTTCATTAACCCGCGCTTCAATAATTCTTTTTAAGCTCTTTTTAGTAAAAATAAGGTAATGGGATTTATCCTTCTTAACTTTAGATTGATTCTTTTTATTTTTAATATTAGAATTGGACCACTCAATTTTTGCTTCTTCAAAATTATCTTTCTTTTCTTGGTCTAAAATAAATGTATCTAAATCTATTTCTATTTTTTTATCACCCCCGCTTTCATTAATAAAACAAATACCATATTCTTTTTTAATTTTTTCAGCTACCTCTATTTCGGTCTTAAAGCCAATCGCAATATCATTAGTAATATTAGCTGAACCAACTGGAAAAACTGCCAAATCTAGCAATTTTCCTTCTTCGTAAATACTTACACTTGTCGTAGCGGCTCCAAGATTAATCAAAACTACTCCTAATTCTTTTTGTTGAGGAGTCAAAACTGAACAAGCATCGGCTAAGGGCGCAGCAATTATATTCTCTGCATCAATATCTATATCTGCCTCCTTTAAAGCGGCTATCGCATTCTCTAAATCTGAAGAAAAAACAGATAATAATTGCGCCTCTAACTCTAAGCGGGTTCCATATAAATTTAAAGGATCTTTTACGTCTCGCTCTCCATCTAAAATCCATTCTTTGGGAAAAACTTCTAAAATTTCTTTATTGGCCGCTTGCAGATTAATTGCGCGAACAATTTGAAAAATCCTATCTATGTCTCCTTGAGAAACTCTTTGGTCAGCTCGCGTAATGGCTATTAATCCACGGCTCGGTAAAAGTTGCAATTTGCTTCCATTAATACTTACATAATAATCAATTGAAAATTTATTTTTTTTGTTTTCTTGCGATTGGTCTAATCTATTTAATAGTTCTTTAATTTTTTTCGCAGCCTCGTTTACATTTTTAATTCTGCCTTTTTGAACTCCAGCTGACTTCACTCGGTCCATAAAAATAATATCTGAAACCCTTCCGGACTCAATATCTTTTTTAACAGCTAAAATTTTAATAGTGTCTGTTCCAATATCAATACCAATTGCGATTTGAAATTTGGCCATAATATAATAATTTAATTTATCTATAAAAATTATTTAATAAATTAATTAAGAACATTGAAACTTTTCAAATTAG
>CALMWW010000085.1 GCA_937870835.1 uncultured bacterium | reverse complement strand
TAAAAATATTAAATAATAAACTAATAAATAATTTTTATTATGGCAAAAAAAATAGCAATCAATGGCTTTGGCCGAATTGGCCGGGCTACTTTCAAAGTTTTGTTTAACAAAAAAAACAGCCCTGTTGAAATAGTGGCAATTAATGATTTAACAGATGCTTCTACTTTAGCTCATTTATTAAAATACGATTCAAGTTATGGAATTTACAATAAAAAAGTAAGCGCTAAAGAAAACTCCCTAATAGTAGACAATAAAGAGATAAAATTATTTACAGAAAAAGACCCTCTTAATTTGCCTTGGAAAAAATTAGGAGTGGATATTGTTTTAGAATGTACCGGATTTTTTACAGATAAGGACGGCGCGGCTAAACATCTTATTGCTGGCGCTAAAACCGTTATTATTTCAGCGCCTTCAAAATCAGAAGAAGTGCCATCTTTTGTTTTAGGCATCAATGAAAAAAAATATAAAGGTGAACCAATCTTTGATATGGGGTCTTGTACAACTAATTGCTTGGCGCCGGTAGTTAAGGTTTTAGAAGAAGAATTTGGCATCGTAAAGGGGTATATGACAACTGCTCATTCTTACACCAATGACCAAAAAGTTTTAGATTTACCGCATAAAGATTTACGCCGAGCGCGTACCGCTGCAGAAAATATTATTCCTACCACTACCGGCGCGGCGAAAGCGATAAGTAAAGTTATTCCAGAAGTATATGGAAAATTAGATGGAATGGCTTTGCGAGTGCCAACACCAGTGGGCTCAATTATTGATTTAGTTTGCGAATTAAAAAGAGAAACAACAGCTGAAGAGGTTAAGGCAATTTTTAAGAAGCGAGCGGATAAAAAAGAATTAAAAGGAATTTTAGCAGTAGAAGAAGCGCCCTTGGTTTCATCTGATTATATTGGCAACCCTTTTTCTTCAATTGTAGACCTGCCCTTAACAATGGTAAATGGAAATATGGTTAAAGTAATGGCTTGGTATGATAATGAGTGGGGATATTCAACTCGTTTAGCGGAAATGGCTGAATTTGTGGCAAAACGAAATTAAAATTAAAAATTATTTATTTTGTAAAAATATTTATTTTATTTATGCCAATATTGGAATTTGAAAAAACTAAAACATTATTGAAAAAATATAATATTCCTTTTTGTGAAACTGAGATATTTAATTCTTCGGTCAAGGCCTTAAATTTTGCTAAGCAAATAGGCTTTCCGGTTGTTTTAAAAATACACTCTTCTAAAATTTTTCATAAATCTGAAGTTAAGGGAGTAAAATTAGGAATAAATAATGAGCAAGAATTTGTTAAAGCTTGGAATGAGCTTGCTAAAATAAAAGACATTGAAGGAATTTTAGTTCAAAAAACAGCAGAGGGGGTGGAAATGGTAATTGGTATGAAAAAAGATGACCAGTTCGGGCCGGTTTTAATGTTTGGGCTGGGAGGTATTTTTGTAGAAGTGCTAAAAGATGTTGCTTTTCGTGTTGGACCATTGAATACATCAGAAGCTTTAGCAATGATTCAAGAAATTAAAGGTTTTAAGTTATTACAAGGTTATCGCAATCAAAAAGGAGTGAATATTAATCAATTAGCTAAAACAATAGTTCAAGTATCGCATTTAGCTGAAAAAGAAAAAAATATCTTAGCCATAGATTTTAATCCAGTAATTGGCAATCCAAAATCAGTTTTAGTTGTTGATTTTCGTATTGTTGTTTAATTTTTATATAAATTTTATGTTTTCTAAAGTTAATAAATTAAGCCGCATATTTAATCCGCGCAATATAGCCGTTATTGGCGCGACCGACCGTCCCAATAGCGTGGGGCTTGGCATTCTTAATAATCTGAATGCTAATCTTGGAAATCGTAAAGTTTTTTATGTTAATCCTTTTCAAAAACAAGTTTTAGGTCAAGATTGTTTTTCTAAAATTACTGTTATTAAAGAAGAAGTTGATTTAGCAATTATTGCTATTCCGGCCGATAAAGTTTTGGGAGCAGTCAGAGAATGTATTAAAAAAAAGGTGAGTGGCATTATTGTTATTTCTAGTAATTTTGGCGAAGCAGGCGAAGAAGGCAAGGTTTTAGAAAAACAAATTCAAAAAGCGCTTCAAAATTCAGAAGTTTCTTTAATTGGACCGAATTGTTTGGGCATTATTAATACTGCTAATAATCTGAATGCTTCTTTTGCGCCCTTAATGCCTAAACGGGGAAATGTGGCTTTATTGTCTCAATCGGGAGCAATGATAGATTCAATTTTAGATAGAGCAACCGAAGAAAATTTTGGTTTTTCAAAAATTATTTCTTATGGCAATGAATTAAATTTGGGCTTGAATGATTTTTTAGAATTTTTAAGAAAGGACAAAGAAACAAATATCATTGCTGTCTATTTAGAAGCAATCAAAGATGGGTCACGATTTTTAAAAATTGCCCAAACTCTTTCTAAAATAAAACCAATTGTAGTGATTAAGGCAGGCCGAGGAGAAGCAGGCCAAAAAGCCGCCTTAACGCATACTGGTTCGCTTTCTACTGATTATCAAATTTATAAAGCAGTTTTTAAGCAAGCCGGTGTTATTCAGGTTGATTCAATAGATGAACTTTTAGATACAGTTAAAGTTTTATCTTTTTGTCCTCGCTGTCAAAATGGCCTTGGTATTTTAACTAATGGAGGAGGGCTGGGCGTTTTAGCTGTTGATTTTTGTGAAGAATTTGGAATTAAAATACCGGTTTTAACACAAACCACTATTCAAAGATTAAAACAAGAATCTGTTTTAAGAGGATGCAATTTAACAAAAAATCCTTTAGATATATTGGGTGATGCTTTGAGCAGCCGTTACGAGGCAGCGTTGCAGAGCTTATTAATCCAGCCAGATATATATGGAGCATTAGTATTGCAAGGTGTTCAAATAGTAACCGAGCCAATGCAGAATGCGAGAGCTATTGTAAGAGTAAGCCGTCATTTTCCAAACAAGCCAGTAGTTTGCTGTTTTGCCGGAGGAAAATTAACTAAGGAGGCGATAGAATTTTTAGAGGAAAATAAAATTCCAAATTACACTGACCCTAAAAGAGCAGTTTTAGCTTTTAGAAATTTAATTATCAAATAATAATTTTATAATAATAATAA
>CALMWW010000084.1 GCA_937870835.1 uncultured bacterium | reverse complement strand
TCCCCCCCACACCCCCTTCCGCCGCGCCCTCGCTTTTCGCGCCGACGGAATTTGTATTTTGCAAAGCAAAATGCGCCGCAAGATTTCTTGCCCTTGCCCCACCCGCCCATTGCGCGGGCAAGTTACAGGAACTCCCTTTTGATTGCATAAATCTTAAAAATTGCATATACTAAATTTGTGATAGCTAAACCAGCGAATACCTACTAACTATCATAGTATAACTATACGAACTATGTCAAAGCAAGGTGCGTCAATCGACGAGAATATAAAGAAATACCGAAACAAGCTCGGTATTTCGCAAGACCAGTTGTCCAAAAAGGCCGACCTTGCTTTTCATACTATCGCCAAGATTGAGGCCGGAGCGACGCCGAACCCGACCATTGAAACAGTCAAGAAAATCGCGGACGCGCTCGGCGTATCACTTGATGATTTGATGAAATAACTATGCAATCTACTTTTGAAAAAATTTTGAAGGACGGCGAGCGGAAAGGATATTTTCGGCTTCACAACGACGGAGCGAAAATTGAATATCTGCCGTCCGGCCATAAGGAAAATCTGAACGACCCAGAGGAAAAAGTACGCGCCGAGTATTATTTTGACCTCATCGAAAAATACAACTATCCGGCCGCGCGCATTGGGCTTGAAGTGGAAATGCCCGACCGCACACCCGAACGCTACGCGGACATTGTTATTTACGAGAATGACGCACAAACAAAACCCTACATCGTCGTTGAGTGCAAAAAAGACGGCATTTCCGACGCGGAATTTGAGCAAGCCACGAAACAGGCCATCGCCAATGCGCGCGTGCTTCATGCTCCGTTTGCCAACTGTGTTGCGGGCAATACTCGGCGCGCAATGGAAACCGCCGTTTGGAACGACCGCGAACCGGAAAAAGCGACTATCACCGACATTCCGATTTTCTACGGCAAGATTGAGGAATTTCGCTACAAAAAAGGCGATCCAAAATGGGATTTGAAGCCGATAGACCAAGAGGACTTAAAGCGAACATTCCAAAAGTCCCACGATACGCTTTGGGCCGGAGGCAAGCGCGCGCCGACAACCGCGTTTGATGAATTCGCCAAAATAATTTTCGTCAAAATCCGCGACGAAAAGAAAGGCCGCCGCGCGGGCGACCCCTACGATTTTCAAATCAAAACGCACGAGAGCGCGGAGAGCGTCTATAAACGCATAAACGCGCTGTATCAAGAAGCGAAAAAGATTGACCCCGAAGTTTTTAAGGAAGATTTGAAAATCGAGCCGGAGGAACTTTACACCGTCGTTGAGCACTTGCAAGGAATTTCCCTTGATAAAACCGACCTTGATACCAAAGGCGTCGCTTTCGAGCACTTTATGGAGGACTTTTTCAAAGGCAAAAGCGGCCAGTTTTTCACCCCGCGCAATATCGTTAGTTTCGCCGTCAAAATGATGAACATTAAAAACGACGACTGGTGCTTGATCCGGCGTGCGGCTCCGGCGGCTTTCTTTTGCACGCGCTCGATGAAGTCCGCGCGCAAGCCAAAGAATTTTATCCCGAAGAAGAAAAAGAGCAGTGGCGATATTGGCACGACTTCGCGCAAAATAATCTTTTCGGGATTGAGATAAACGACTCTATAGCCCGCGTCGCCAAAATGAACATGATTATCCATGACGACGGACACACCAACGTCATCGGCCACGACGCGCTCAACGATATTGAAAAAATGACGGCGAAAAATCCTGGCTTTGCCAAAAACCGCTTTGACATCATTGTTACCAATCCGCCATTTGGCGCGAATGTAAAGCGAAGTGAGCACCCCTACCTTGAAAAGTTTGCGCTCGGCAAAAAGACGGACGCGAAGGGCAAAGTCAAAGCGATGGACAACCAAAAAACCGAGATTTTGTTTATCGAGCGATGTATAAATTTTCTAAAGCCGGAAACGGGCCAAATGGCAATCGTTCTGCCGGACGGCATCCTCACTAACTCCTCGCTCCAATATGTCCGCGATTTTCTGATGGAGCGTTGCCAAATTTTAGCTGTCGTTTCGCTGCCGCAATTTGCCTTTACGCACTTTGGCGCGGGTGTGAAGTCATCGCTCGTGTTTGTCCGCAAGAAAGGCGATAACGAAAAACTCGGCCGGTACAAAATTTTTATGGCGATTGCCGAGCATATTGGCTATGACGCGACCGGGCGCACTGACCCCAAAAACGATCTGCCGATGATTCTTGAGGAATATAAAAAGTTCTTGAACGTATGAATGCAACCACAACAAAACCAGAGATATTTACCGTCTGGAGCGACGAGGTAGTTTCTGGCGGACGTTTAGACGCAAAGTATTGGATACCCGCAATCCGCGAACTTCAGAAGGCGATACAAAACGGAAAATATAAATCGCAGAAGCTCGGCGATTTTATTACCGACATTCATTATGGCGTTTCGACGACAAATGAATATGTTGATGACGGAATACGGCTTTTGCGAATTTTGAATTTGAAAGATGAGGGACTGGATTTGAGCGATGTTGTTTATCTACCGGAGGAAGCTCGCGCCGAAATCGGCAGAGCATTTGTTCACGAGGGCGATATGCTTATTTCCCGAAGCGGCTCCGTTGGGATTGTCGTTGTTGTTCCGAAAGAGGCGGATGGGTTTGCGTTCGGTTCATTTATGATCCGCTTTACTCTTAACGACAAAATCAACAAGCAATATGTCGCCGCATGGCTCAACAGCGAAGCAAGCCGGAAATTGATTGAGCGCGAAAAAATCGGCGCAATTCAAGGCAACATTACGATTGAAACAATCAAGAATTTTGATATTCCCGTTCCACCCCTTTCGGTTCAAAAGGAAGTCGTCGCAAAAATTCAAGCGGCTTACACCGAAAAGCGGAAAAAAGAGGAAGAAATCAAAAAAATTCTCGCCTCCATCGACGATTATGTGCTCGGAGAGCTCGGAATAAAACTGCCAGAGGGGGGGGCAG
>CALMWW010000083.1 GCA_937870835.1 uncultured bacterium | reverse complement strand
TATAATTCTCAGCTTCTTTATTTCAATCTTTTTATAGCCACGCAAATTCTGGCGGTACCTTTTGGACAAAATCCGAACTTATTTTGAACAAAACCCCGACGCTGAATTCTGACTTGTGCGTCGCCGAAGGCGACGCACACCCACCCACCACCCAAAACGGGCGGGCGGGCAAAAATTCATTTCCCCCAAACCCCCTTTTCTTTTTGCCCGCCCGCCTTGCCCGCTTCGCGGGCGAGCCGATGATTTTTTATTATACCAATTCTTTCAATTCCTCTCTACTCTTCTTCAATAATTCTGCATGTAATTCTCCGATGAAAGTTTTGTTATTTCTTATCACTTTTTCAAAAAATCCGGTATAGTCCGCTGGCGTTAGAAAATAAAAGCAATACTCCTGTCCCTCTTTCTCAACCTTGGCGTTTAGTTCCATAAAATAATCATTTGCGCCGGCGATTTTATCTCGGTTTTTTACATCCGTATCCTCATCGTGTTTCGTTTCCACAAAAATAATCCTGCCCCCTTTTTTAATAATGAAGTCGGGGTTAAATTGTTTTTGTTGGGGATGCGTGCCGGGGCGATAATTATACGGGATTGAATAAAATCCCTTGTCTTTTGATTTCACCCAACAATCAATAAATTTCGCGTTCTCTTTTCTTGTTAGTATTTTCGCAAAGTCAATTTCCGGTTCTGAAGCAAGCACCGTAACATTCAGCGGCGATTTGTAATCATCTTCATCTATTTTTATAGAATACTTGCCTTTTATCTCATCAAGCGCTTCGTTGATATTTTCTAACTCCTTTGCCGTAGATGATTTAAGAGATTCTTCGCTAAACATTATTCCCTTGTTTTTCTTTACCTCGCTGATGCTAATAAAGGACGAATTCATTTCTTTCGTAGTTTTTTCAATCGGATCGCTATACACATCCACTATTCGAGATTGACCGGTTAATTGTCTGTAAAGCGTATTGAAAGACGATTTAGCTCGCTGGAGATTGGCTTCTGTTACCGTCTTTTCGCCAATATCTTCCAGCTCTTTTTCAATCAAGTTTTCAATAAATTTTCTATTCGCTTTCTCAGCAAAGTTAGTATTATGCGTCAAATCCAAAAGCAGGATATTGTTAAAAACTTCATTCACCGCTTCTTTGATGGAATACTCCTCTAAATCAATTTTTGTTCGTTTGATTGTTTCCTCTCGCGTTCTGACTGATCTATAAATCTGTTCGGTTATGTCTTTTCTGCTGCTAAATCCAAGAGATTTCGGCAATTCAATTTTTCCGCGAGCAGGAGTTTTTGAATCGGAAACAATCTTCTTTTCAACATTCATCCAATAAACTGAGAAATTATATTTTGATTCTTTATCAACTTTGCTGGTAATTTTCTTGCTGATTTCCGCCACATCCCGCACCAAGTCATCAATCCTTGGCCCCCAAGCGTCGTGATTAAAAATCGTAACCTGCGGGTGAATTTTCGCGTCGTTTTGATAAACTGGCGGCACGCGCAAGCCTCTGCCCAATACTTGGGCAATCAGCAATTTTGAATTAAACGCTCTGTCTTCGTGGGGGACAATTTGAAAAACATTATTTACATCCCAACCCTCGGTAAGCATAGAAACAGAAACTATCCACTCTACCGGATTTTCCGGCTCGTCAACAGTTTTTAATAATTCCCGGTTTTCTTTATGCTTTTGAGCAGAAGTAACTGGCAATACCTTTTTCTTTGCTTCTTCGGCCGAGATTCCTTCTTCCGTTCTCAAAAACTTCCTGATTTCATCAGCAATTTTATCGGTCTTTGAAATCTGGTTGGTAACAAAAATCGTGATGTGCTTTTTAACTTTCGGATATTCCCTTTTATTTTCAATATGGTTTCTGTAAATCGCTCTAAATTTCTGCTTCCAGCCCCTTGATTCGTCTTTTTCTAAATAGTTGATGTCTTTCACCATTCTGTCTTCTATCGCTTGCCGGATCGGATACCTGTAAATAACATCTTTGAAATAATTGTCGCCTTTGTACGGCGTTCCTGACGAGTTAAGAATATAAGCAAAGTTATATTCCGGATTTCTTAAAAACTTTGCCCACTCTAACATTTCTTCTTTGTCTAATCCGCCGGCAGTTGAATTGATGAAATGATGGGCCTCATCGTTGATTATCAAAATTTTTCTGTCTTTTCCTCTTAAATCTTTTATTGATGAGCCGACATGGTCATACGCCTTATGGATATTATCAATCACAATATCGCCCTTTTTGATCGCTGTATTTGCCTTAATAATGCCCGGGTTTCTGTATTTTCCATCTTTGGGAAAGGCGCTTTGCAGATTTGTTTTGATTGTAAAATTATTAAACTTTTTCCAAATCTCATCTTTAATTGTTCGCGATGGTCCAACAATCAAAACATTATCAACTACGCCTTCGGCAAGCATTATCCTTGCTACCGCATACATCACCCAAGTTTTCCCGGTTCCAGTGGCTAAATCAATCGTGCAACTTAATTTATCTCTAAAAAGCAAATCGCCAAGCAATTCGCCTTCGTCTCTAAAAAACTCCTGCATTGCTTCGTTCGTCTTAAAATTCTCGCTGACTAATTCTCCAATGTTTTTATACTCACCGCTTAAAAAGAATTTGATAACCCTTCGCGTCGCCTCAATCTGATATTCCCGCTCGCCGCAAAGCTCAGCGATAAAATCCTCGTATTTAGAAATGTCAAAATTGTTGGCTTTCTCTGAAAGCCGTAAAACTAAATCGCTCGGGCTGATTGTTTCTTTGTATTCTTCGGGCATATCACTTTTTCTTAAAATCCTTGATATTTTTCACTTCCACTTTCTCGTTTCCCAAAACATCAAGATAAATAATCATTAGCTTTTGTCCGGCTTTCTCTTTAGGGAAAACAACCTTGAAATCGTTTTTAACAATCTCATCGCCAAAGAAATAATGATCCATATCAAAAACTTTTCCGTCGTAATTTTCGTCAATCATCACCATTGATAACGCTTCTTTTTTCGGGTCTTCAAATTCCACCGGCTTTTTGCTGATTTGTACCGGCTCAAATTTCTTTATCTTTATCACCAGCTGGTCAAAAAGCCCGCCGTCTTTGCCTTGATAGTATTCGCACTCCACCTTTGGCGGATAGATAAAATCAAAGCCGACGCTCTCTATCGTCTGATTGATATTTGCTTTGGATAAAGGCTGAAGTCCTCTGATAAAACCTTTTTCTTGAATTTTCTGGATAATGGAATAAGGCACTCTTAAAACATAGTACCGGATCCTTCCTTTATCCACATAATCTTCATTGAACCTGACAACGCTTTGCGGCGCAATAATATACATCTCATCTTTTAATCCGCTTCCGATTGTTTTGTGTAGGTCATCAATAAATTCATAAGTCAAATAATCTTTTTGTGAAAACACCATCACCGGCCGGTTATTCAAAATGCCGTGCATTTGAACACCTTTAACTTTGTTGTCGCTTGGCTCCGCGCCAAAGAGTTCCAAAACAAATTTTCTGTAATCCGCCTCGTCCATTTTCTCAATAAATCCGGAGTCCTGATAAAGCCCGGCATTATACAAAACAAACGGCTTTGGCTTTAATGCTCTGCCTTTGTTGCCGATTTCTGCTTTCAAATTCAGCATCCGCTTTTGAATTGTATAAATCGCTAACTTTGAAGAATCAATCATTATCCATTTCCTGCCCAATTTTTCCGCCACCGCGCCGGTTGTGCCGCTTCCAGCAAAGCAATCTAAAATAATGTCGCCGGGGTTAGAAGAAACTTTTATCACTCTATCAAGTAAACGCTCTGGTTTTTGTGTTGGATAATCTAGTCGTTCATTTTCTACGGGATTAAGTGCCTGAATCAACCAAACATCCATCGGAAGTTTAGTAGTGTCTGAAGCAGATATTCTAGCACCAGCTGGGATTTGAGCTCTTTTTAATGCTTTCTCTGTTCGTGGATCTTTTGATCTTTCTGGATGGAAAATGTAATTGTTGCTATTTGTGTAAAACAAAATAGTTTCATGTTTCTTGGCATATTCTGTTTTTCCAACACCGCCTGTTTCATAATGCCAAATGATTTCATTTCTGAAATTATTCTCCCCAAATAATTCGTCCATTAAAAGTCTAATATGAGATCCTTTCCGCCAATCTAAATGCACATAAATACTTCCGTCTTCGGTTAACAACTCTTTCAAAAATATCAGCCGCTTTCTTAAAAACTCCAAAAATTCCGCTCCAGCGATTTTATCTTGATAGGCTTTTTGTTCTTTCGCTCCTCTAAACTCCTGCTCTGTCGCAAATGGCGGATCAATATAAACAAGTTTTACGCCGTTTCTGCCGTCAGGATTTCTTAATTTTCCTTGCTCTTTTAATTTCAAAAGGTGCTTTAATGCTTGTAAATTATCGCCGAAAATCAGCATATTATGCCATTCGTTCTCTTTTGTTTCGCCAAATTTCTTAATCGGCTGAAACGGCACGCTCAAAGTGTCTGCCAAAATATCTTCTTTTCTTTCCTTATCGGCATAAGTCAATTCATATTCTCTTTCCGTCTCAAACGGAATCAAAAACCGATATTCATCCGGAATCGGCTTGTTTTCCTGAATCCTTTTAATAATTTCCTCTTTTTGTTGTTTAGTTAGTTTTTTCATAGATTAAATTCTGCCACTTAATAAATTATCCTGGTCTTTTTTTATTGTTTCAATCGGGGGATTATGCCAGCCAAACCTATCAAAAATATATTTTATTACCTCAAAAGCAAGGTCTTTCGGGCTGGTTATAATCTGTTCCTTGGTAAATTCTTTAACGAATTCTATTTTTTGTGCCCCTGTTTTGTATGGCTGAAAAAATGGCGCTCGCATGCTGTCCTCAATCCAGAGTTCCCTATTTTCCGTATTATGCAAGGCGATAGAAACGCGCACGCCCTCATCGTATATGCCGGCTGTTCCAAGCCGCGATAGAAATTCAAAAATTTCGGTCATTTGATATACAACACTGCCGATAATTCCAAGCGAGGACATTGGCTTGATTTTTTCATGCAAGTTTTGTTGCCAACTATCTTCTTCAAGCCAATCTTCGCGAAGCGCAAGATAATGAATAAATTGGCCGCTTTGATACATCCGCCAAAATTCTTTATGGTTTTCCCAATCTACCCATCCTTGATAAAAATTTTCTCCGGGCTCTAATCCCGTATCATCTCCCCTACGTCTCGGAAAGTGGGGGTAGTCCCATCCGCGAAGCTCAACTGTATTTTTTTCAACTATATCCTTGCATTCGCCAAGAGAAGTAAATTTTTGAGTATCAATAAGCGGCTGGAAATTTATCCGCCAATAACCCCTTTTTTTGATTTTTTCTAATAAATCTTTTTTCATAATCCCTTTAATTCATCGTCTAACTTTTTTTTAACCGATTGCTTAACAGTAAAGCCAAGTTCTGTTTTCCTTTGCATCATCTTTACGGTGGCAATTTTTATGATATCTCTCATATCGTAAGAATTGGACACTGGCGCGCTTTCAACCCTTCTGTTTTTATTTCTGTAATAAACTACTCCTGCTTTTGTATCGGTGCTATCTTTTCTACAAATCACAGGCACTTCCTCAAACTGAAAAACTCGTATAACAGCGTATTCCTTGCCGTTTCTATCTTTGGGAAAATCAACCACAAAATTTACATGGGGATCAGCGTATTTCGTCATTTGGTCCTTCATTTCGTCAATTTTGTACGATGCTCTAATTTCCTCTGTTATTCCTTCTCTTTCAAAAGTTCCGTCGTCCAATTCTTTCATTCCTACGATTATAAAACCGCCGTCTTGGACGTTTGACATGGCCAAAATATCTTTGGCAAAGATTTTATCATCCCAATTACAAGCGCCCTTAAACTCAATGGTTTGAGTTTCTGTTCCGCCTTCTAATTTTGCTTCTAATTCTCCGGTAGTCATAGCTTTACTTCAATAAGTTATCAACCGACACATCAAGGGCTTTGGCTAATTTTTGGAGCGTGTCAATCGAGGGATTAGTGATACCGCCCGACTCCAGCTTTATTACCGTGTTATAGGAAATATCAGCTAATTTAGAAAGCCGGTCTTGCGACAAGCCTTTTTGTTTTCTTAACCTTTTTATATTTTTACCTATTGGCGAAATCTCTTTTGACATTATAGTATTAGAATAATAGTATGTATGTATAAGTAATCACAATCTATAATTATGATACAAAATTATTTTGATAATGTAAAAACATTTTTAGGGAGTTTAATTCCAAATACCCGCGCACGGGAGGGCTGGGGCAAGGGCATTTACCTTTTTTCTTTTCTAAAAATCATCAGCTCGCCCGCGAAGCGGGCATGGCGGGCGGGCAAAAAGAAAAGGGGGTCTGGGGGAAATGAATTTTTGCCCGCCCGCCCGTTTTGGGTGGTGGGTGGGTGTGCGTCGCCTTCGGCGACGCACAAGTCAGAATTCAGCGTCGGGGTTTTGTTCAAAATAAGTTCGGATTTTGTCCAAAAGGTACCGCCATTTTTCAGAATTCGGATTTTCAGCGATTGTTGCCTCGCCCTCGCTACGCTCGGGCTCGGCAAAAACGAGGATTTTATAGGGATTTTTGAAATCCAAAAACAATTTCTGCCCGAACAAACGGAAGTTCGGTTTGCCAAAGGCAAACATAAATTTGAAAAATTTATCAACCAATCTTTTTTCTTTCGCCGAAGGCGAAAGGCAAAGCGATAAATTCAAATATTTTGACTGCCCAATAGTATGACAAACAAAAATAATCAAACCAAAAAATTTTTCATCTACGCCCGCAAGTCAACGGACACAGAAGACCGACAAGTAAGAAGCATTCAGGACCAAATCGCGGAACTTAAAGAATTGGCGAAAAAGGAGAATCTGGAAGTTGTTGATATTCTTGTTGAAAAACAAACCGCCAAGAAGCCGGGCCGTCCGGTTTTTGCCGAAATGCTGAAACGAATTGAAGCCGGCGAGGCAGAGGGAATTTTAGCGTGGCACCCTGATAGATTAGCGAGAAATTCCGTTGACGGCGGACAAATTATTTATCTCGTTGATACCGGAATTATCAAAGAGCTAAAATTCCCGACTTTTTGGTTTGAAAACACACCACAAGGAAAATTTATGCTCTCTATCGCTTTTGGGCAGTCAAAATATTACATTGATAATCTTTCGGAAAATATCAAAAGAGGACACAGACAAAAATTGAAAAATGGTTTATGGCCCCAAATGGCGCCACTCGGTTATCTCAATAACAAGGAAACAAAACAAATCTATGTGGATAAAGAAAAAGCCCCGCTTATTAAAAAGACATTTGAACTTTATGCGACCGGAAAATATACGCTGAAAGAAATCCGAAAGATTATCAATGATTTAGGATTAAAAGGCCGGCGAGGTAAAATGCTTTCCGTTTCAAACTATCAATACATTTTGCAAAATCCTTTCTACTACGGACTTATCCGCTACAACGGCGAATACTACGAAGGAAAGCACGAACCGATTATTGCAAAGAAACTTTTTGACCTCTGTCAAGAAGTAATGAAAAGAAAATCTAAACCACAGAAAGCGGACAAGATGAAATTTTTTCTTTATCGCGGATTATTCAAATGTGGAGAGTGTGGCTACACAATTACCGCAGACAGAAAAATTAAGAAAAGTGGAAAATCATACACTTACTACTATTGCACCAAGAAAAACCCAAATCATAAATGCTCGCAAAATGTTTTTACCAGAGAAGAAAAAATTTCATCTCAAATCAAAGAGGTAATACAAAAAGTTTCTTTGCCTGATGATTGGGCGGAGAAAATGCTAAATGAATTGGAAAAAGAGAAAAATGAAACCGCCCAATCATCACGTTTTTTTGCTCAAAAAATTCAGTACGAGATAAAAATAATTGACGAAAAACTGGAAAAACTGATGAATGCCTATCTTGAAAACGCTTTGTCTTTGGACGAATACAAAGAAGCTAAAAACAAATTAGTCAATCAAAAACAGCTTTTGAAAGACAAACTGAACGCTTTTGAGCAAAAAAGCAATAATCGGTTCGAACTCGCCGCCAAATTCATAAATACCGTAAAACAAGCCGAAATTATCGCTTTGCAAAAAAATCCCGAGCAAAGCCGTGATTTTCTAAAAAAGATTGGTTCGAACTTCCGTTTGAGCGGGCAGAAATTGTTTTTGGATTTCAAAAATCC
>CALMWW010000082.1 GCA_937870835.1 uncultured bacterium | reverse complement strand
CCCCTCCTTCCGCCACGCCCTCGCTTGGGCTTCGCAAAAAATTTTCGGCGGCTACGAATTGAAAAAATCCCAAAATAGTGCTATCCTTAATTTGTGAGCAAAGAAAGAATTGTCTCATAACTCTATACTATCAAACTTTGGATACTATGGCAACAATATCACAAAATATAAAACGAATACGAACAAAACAAGGATTGACGCAAGACGACTTGGCGAAGAAAGCGGACATCAAATATTCTACCCTTACTAAAATTGAGGGTGGTGTTGTCACAAAACCAAGCGTTCAAACAATCCAAAAAATCGCCAAGTCGTTAGGCGTTTCTATTGAGGAATTATTAAAATAATTTTTATAAAAATATGAACAAAGAAAACATCAAAAATGCAATTTCAAAACGAAAGTTTTCACTTTTGATAATTATTGTTCTGCTAGTAATTATTGGCGTTCTATTTGGTCAAAAACAGAATTATAAATTTACGCTACTTTACCAGTATCAAGCTATCCCCGATATTGAATTAATAAACACCTTGGTCACAACGCAAGGCGGTTTGTCTGGCGAAGTTAGAGGTTTTGTTAAATTTGATAATATAGCAGACCAGCCGAAAAATTTACGACAGTACTACATTATCAAATCACTTAATAAATTTGACGGAAATTCGCGCCAATACTTTTCATTGGAAGAAATTATCAAAATGCAATATCTCGCTCCCAGAAGTTTGGGGCTTTCGGAATTAGTTGAGGTGAGCGAAACTGGCAACACAATAACGCTAGAAGATGAGAGCGGGAATAAATTTTTCATTGATAAATCAACAAAAGCAGTTTCAATGAAAGATGCAACTGGCGATAGCACAACCTTGATTACAAGTGATAACGCCTATGGAGATTTTATTAAAAAGTGGTTAAAATAATAAATAATTTTTAATAACTATGGACAAGAAAAATATTACAATCGTTATACTGCTAATTGCTCTCGGAGTGACAATCTATTTTGCTTTTCAAAATAATCAAGTTTCTCAACAGAAAAGTTCCGTTACAAACGCAATTCCGCCTAGTCAGGAATTAAAAACAGCTTACGAAGAATCCTCACAACGCTCTGCAATGGCAGATATTGCGGAGCTTTCCTGTTTCCCGACAAGTCGTTTTGATTGTGGCGGTGGAAGTTGCACGCCAGTCGCTCCCGCCACTTACTTTTTTGTTGATTATGGAACAGAAAGCGGAACATATTTTAGGTGCGACGCCAAAGGTTGCGACCCATATCCTGTTGAAGTAAATCAATCTGGAGAATTCACACAATTTATTCCGTCGCAAGGTCAAGCAATGATATTTAAGGTCGCAACTGGCGATGTTTTGGGCAATAAAGGTGAGTTCGTTGATATTGCGACACTTGGAACGGGAGCAATAGTTTCTACCGGCAAGTGCGAATTCAAAAAATAATTTGTCATCAACAATGGATAATGTCGGTTTTCAAATTATAGTCATTCTTCTAACTGCTTTTGGCGGCGGTTTCTTTGGGGCGTATTTTCAATCTCGCTTCCAACATCAAAAAGAATTGAAAACCGACATTCACGAATTGAAGCGTGCAAGGTATGGGGCAATTTTGATACAAATGCTAACCGTTCTTGACCCAGAGAGGGGTTTAGAAAAAACCAAAAAATTCCGCCCGGATTTTAAGGATATTGAAGATGTCAAAGATGAACTAAAAACTGAAATGTTAAACGCTATTCTTTTTGCTAATGATGAAGTCATAAAATCAATGGCGGAATTTTCTAAAAATCCCAATCACGAAAATTACATAAAGTCCGCCGCCGCTATGCGGCGCGATTTGTGGGGAACGAGAACAGATATTGACGAGAAAACTCTAGGGATTTTTGGTAAGATTTAATAGCCGCCGAAAATTTTTTGCGAAGCCCAAGCGAGGGCGTGGCGGAAGGAGGGGGTTGG
>CALMWW010000081.1 GCA_937870835.1 uncultured bacterium | reverse complement strand
CGCAAAGCCTTGACCGTTAAGAAAATTATTGCTATATTTTAAGTACCTTGTAATAAATGGCCTTCGCAAAAAGCAATGGCTTTATTAAAATAAAGCCCAAAACAATAAAATAAATAAATAAGAATATGTCATTTTACGAAATAAGCCTGCTTTTGTCGCCCAAATTATCTCTAGAAGAAGCTAACGCTTTGGTGAGCACTTTGGAATCATCTCTTCAAAATAATGGCAAAATAGAAGGAGAAAGAAAAATTGAAATGAAAAAACTTGCTTATCTAATTGAAGGGTATGAAAACGCGTGGTTTAGTCTTATCAATTTTTATCCTCAAAAAAGCAGTCAAAAAAGCGAAATTTTAACCTCTCTAAAAAAACAATTAAAAGAGGAAAAAAATATTATTAGACATTTAATTGTGAAAAAAGAAAAGGTTAAAATTAAAAAATCAAGTCAGCGCATTGCTGCCGCTCGAGCTAAAACTGAAGCACAAAAAAAAGAAGCCGAATCTTTAACAAAGGAACCTATAAAACAAAAAGCTGGTTTTGAAGAAGTTGAAGAAAGATTAAAAGAAATGTTAGGTGAATAAAAATATATTTTTAGATTTAATAAATTTGAATAATAAAAATAATTAAAAAATATATGAATCTTAACAAAGTTTTCTTATTGGGTCGAGTTGCTACTCCTCCGGAAATAAGAAACACTCCCTCGGGACAAAGTGTTTGCACATTTACTTTAGCCACCAACCGCGTCTGGAAAGACGCCAATGGTCAAAAAAAAGAAGATTCTCAATTTCACCGAATTGTTTTATGGCAACGTTTGGCTCAAATTGCTTCTCAGTTTTTAACCAAAGGTTCTTTGGTTTTAATTGAAGGACGAATTCAAAATCGCAGCTGGGACGATAAAACCGGCGCAAAACGTTATACAACTGAAATTATAGCCGAAGGAATGCAATTGGGTCCCCGCAATACAGGCGGCAACACTGCCTCTGAATTAAATGTCAATCAAGATTCTAAATCTAATAAAAAAGAAATAGTTGAAGAGGAAGATATTCCCATTATTGAAGATGGTGAAGAAATAGATATTAAAGATATCCCCTTCTAAATGAAATTATAATTTTAAAATATTATGTACTGCTATTTTTGCAAAAAAAATATTCAAGAAATAAATTTTTACGATATAAATATATTATCACGATATATTTCTCGGTCAGGAAAAATAAAATCCCAAAAAAAATCTGGGCTGTGTTCTAAGCATCAGCGCGAAACCGCTACAGCTATTAAAAGGGCTCGCTTTATGGGCTTTCTGCCGTTCGTGATAAAATAATTTTAGAAAATAAAAACAAAAAAACCGCTCTCTTAATTTTAGAAAGCGGTTTTAAGTTATAAAATTTAATCTGTCCCAGAAGCTTCTTCTTTTTCTTCTTTAACCGAGCCACTTTTGATTTTTGGCTCAGCTGTCTCTTGTTTAATTATTTCCTCTCTAATTTCATTAAATAGTTTTTTGTCCTGACGCAAATATTCTTTGGCCTTCTCCATACCCTGCCCTAATTTTTCATCTTTATAAATAAAATAAGCGCCTGATTTTTTAATTAAATTATTTTTAACACCTAAATTAATTACTTCCGAAACTTTAGAAATTCCTTCATTATAATAAATATCAAATTCTGCGGTTTTAAATGGCGGAGCTACTTTATTTTTTACTATTTTTGCTTTAATCCGATTGCCAATAATATTATCGCCCTGTTTAATTTGAGCTATTCTCCTTAATTCTATTCTTACTGAACTATAAAACTTTAATGCCAATCCTCCCGGCGTAGTTTCGGGATTGCCAAATAAAATTCCGATTTTCATTCTTGTTTGATTCAAAAAAATAATTACCGACTTGGTTTTGCTAACAATGCCAGATAATTTTCGCAAAGCTTGAGACATTAACCTTGCTTGAAGTCCTATTTGTAATTCTCCCATTTCTCCAGCCACCTCTGCTTTAGGAACTAAAGCAGCGACTGAATCAACTACAATAACATCTACTTCTCCGCTCCTTACTAAGGTTTCCACAATCTGCAACCCCTGTTCAGCTGAATCGGGTTGAGAAATTAAAAGATCGTCTACATTTACGCCAATTCTTTTAGCATAATCTGGGTCAAGGGCATGTTCGGCATCAACAAAGGCTGCTACCCCGCCCTTTTTCTGAGCCTCTGCTAAAATACTTAAAGAAAGTGTTGTTTTTCCTGTGCTTTCACCACCATAAATTTCAATAATACGACCGCGCGGAACCCCCATTACCCCTAAAGCTAAATCAATACTTAAAGACCCTGTGGGAATAACATCTACATTTGCTTTTTCTGCGTCTCTCAATTTCATAATCGCGCCCTCGCCAAACTTCTC
>CALMWW010000080.1 GCA_937870835.1 uncultured bacterium | reverse complement strand
CCTGTAAGACAATCCATCGCAGAAAGCTGGCCCAATTCTATGAACCAAACGGCAGCTATGGAAGAATGGAATTGGAAACCGGAATATGACCTTCCTGCAATGACTTTAGATATGCTGAAGGTTCTTTCGCAAAAGCTTAAGAAATGATAAAAATCGGAGTTGTGGGAGTTGGCCATTTAGGTCAACATCATGCCCAAAAGTTTCAAAACATTGATGGTGCGGAATTAGTTGGCATTTATGACATCAATGAACAACGCGCAAAGGAAATAGCCCAAAAGCTAAATACCAGGTCTTTTAACAGCTATGAAGAGCTTTTAACTGCCTGCGATGCAATAGATATATCTGCTACAACCACAGCTCATTATGAACTTGCCAAAACTGCATTACTTGCCGGAAAGCATATTTTCGTAGAAAAGCCGATTACGAGTGAATTAGCTCAAGCGAACGACTTGCTTAAGCTTGCTTCCGAAAGGAATCTCATTATTCAGGCGGGGCATATTGAAAGATTCAATCCCGTTATCCTGAAAATAGAGAAGGAAATCAATAACCCTCTGTTTATTGAATCGCAGAGGATTTCCACTTTTCAGCCGCGAGGAACGGATGTTCCTGTTGTTTTAGATTTAATGATTCACGATATAGACCTCATTTTAAGCTTTGTGCATAGCCCGGTTACCGATATTAAAGCCAGTGGAGTAGGTATCTTTACTTCTACGATAGATATTGCTAATGCGCGTATTGAATTTGCCAATGGAGCTGTTGCCAATGTAACTTCTTCCCGCGTTTCCACAAAACAGGAACGCAAATTAAGATTTTTTCAGAATGATGCCTATATCAGGATGGATTTTCTGGCAAAAAATGTGCGTGTTATCAAAAAAAGTTCCGATATAAACAGTTTATTACCTCAAATTCTGATGGGAGCTCCAAATATCAATCCGGAGCAGCTTTTGGATATTAAAAGCTATGATGCCGACGATATTAACAAGGATGCTTTAACTTTGGAACTGGAGTCTTTTATTGATTGTCTTAAAAACAATAAAAAACCGGTTGTAGATGGAGAAGCAGGAACCAGAGCTTTGGAAATAGCCACTAAAATTATAAATCAAATTCAAACCCAAAATACCAGAATAAACTTATTACACAGGTAAAAGAAAATGCAAGATGTATTTGTAAAAGACATAGAAAAGTATTTAGGACAGGAAGTTCGGCTTAAGGGCTGGGTTCGCAATATTCGTCATAGCGGAAAACTGCTGTTCATAATTTTAAGAGATGGAACAGGAGAAATTCAAACCGTTGCCTTTCAACCTGATTTGGGAGAAGAAGCATTTGAAACAGCAAAACGCCTTACCCTTGAATCATCTGTAATAATTTGCGGGATTCCTAAGCTCCATCCTAAACAGGAAGGGGTTTATGAACTTCAAGTTACGCAAGTTCAACCCCTGCAAATTGCGGATGAATATCCTATTGGTAAGAAAGAACACGGACCCGATTTT
>CALMWW010000079.1 GCA_937870835.1 uncultured bacterium | reverse complement strand
TGCAAAAATGCAACCGGTCATCTATATAATTTATTTAATTAAATTCCTGACCCACCCAGGGATCTTCCAATATCATTAGCAACACTCTTAAAGACTTGCGCAAGGGCTATAATAATAATACCCACAAAAGCCCAGGTAATCATATCTCGCGCTTTTTTTATTTTAGCCTCGTCTCCGCCAGCAGTCATAAAATTAATTCCACCAAGAATAAGGAATATTAAAGCTAAACTGCCAGCTATAAGAGTAAGCCAAGAAACAGCTGTATCTAATATTGTATTCACTTGTGTCGGCAATGGTATGACCTCGGCATTTGCTAAATTAAATATACCCATTACGCTAAAAAGCACTATGATAAATAAATTAACTGCAATCTTTTTTGTTTTTTGCATATTTTTATCTTTATTTTATTATTATATTTATTATATTATAATATTATCACTCTTTATAAAAATTTGCAAGAGATTTATACACATCTTCTCTTGCTTTTTATTATGGCGTTGGAAACAGTGTTTCTAAAATTGAAAACATTGTTTTTGCCAAAAACGCCACAATAACGCCGACCATTGTAAAAATAATAATATTTCTTCCGTTTTTTACTTTTTGAGGGTCACCACCCGAAGTTATTATAACTACGCCGCCCCATAAAAAGAATGGCAAACATAACGCTATGGCCAAAGTTTGAATAAAATCTGCAATTCTTCCCAATAATTCTGGCAAATTTTTAATAGTTAAGGGATTAGGAATGCCAATCCCTGTCCCTGCCTCATCTGCCCATAATGGACCGCCCAGCAAACAAATTATTAAACCTAAACCAAAAATGATTAAAAAATTAAAAATAATTGTTTGTTGTTGGTTTATTTTTTTCATTTATTTAGTTAATAAAAGTCCCCAATGATATTTACCAGCCTCAAATCGTTTTTCCTCCTGAAATCCTAATTTTTCTAAAAGCGGCAAAATATCTTCTAGACCAATTCGTCCAATTGATGGCCCAAAGGCGGCTTCTTTTTTATAATCCACAATGAGCAATTGCCCTCGACTTTTCAAAATTCGGCGGCACTCTCTAAATAATTTTTCTTTATCCTCTATTTGAAAAAGAACATTTGTCAAGAGAACTAAATCAACTGACTTGTCTTCAATTTTAATATTCTTTTCTATATCTGACAATAATGTTGATACATTAAAAATATTTTCTTGCGCTAAAATACCTCGCAGGGCAGAAATATTTTCTTCTAAAATATCCACTGCATAGACCATCCCATTAGATAAAATTTTTGCCAAGGGAATTGCCCAACCGCCCGCGCCGCAACCTAAATCGCAAGCAATCATATCATCTTTCAAAGCTAAAGCTCGCAAAATTTGAGTTGGGTTTAAAAATTCATCGCTATTATAATTTTCTTGAGACATATTTATATTATAATATAAAATATTAAAATCGGGAAGCTTATTTATATTATTGCGCAATTTCAGGAGTTAAGCAAGCTGCTGAAACTACTTTATCTCCTTCTTTCATTTTCATAATTCTCACGCCTTGAGTATCGCGCCCCAATTTAGGAATGCTCGCAATTTTAGTACGAATAACTTGTCCCTTTAAAGAGATTACAATTAAATCATCTTGCTTTTCAATAATTTCTATTTTCACCAACTCGCCAGTTTTAGCAGTTATTTTAGCAGTTTTAACTCCTGTCCCGCCTCGGCCTTGTTTTTTATATTCACTCAAAAGAGTTCGCTTGCCATAACCGTTTTCCGTTAAAACTAAAAGATAATTCTTGTCTTTAAGTTGGTCTTTTCTAATTACTTCCATTCCAATAACTGCGTCGTCTTTTTTAATACGAATACCCCTAATGCCAGTCGCCGCTCTTCCCATTGGCCGAATTTCTTTTTCGGAAAAACGAATTGATTGAGCTTGTTTGGTGGCTAAAATAATTTCATCGCCATCGCCAGCTTTTCTCGCGCTGACTAATAAATCTCCATTTTTTAGGTTTATAGCAATCAAGCCATTGCGCCTCACATTTTCAAAATCCTTTAAGGGCGTTTTTTTAATAAGTCCATTTTGGGTTGCCATAATTAAATACTTCACCTCTTGCCGATCTTCCTTGCTAATTGGCAAAACTGATAAAATTTTATCATGAGAAGATATTTCTAAAAAATTCATTAATCCCCGCCCTTTATTGGTGCGCTGACCTTCTGGAATTTCATAAACTTTAGTTTGAAAAACCTTTCCCGAATCAGTAAAGAAAAGAATTGAATCATGGGTTTTGGCTGTAATAAAGTGGCTTACCTCATCATCTTCACTTGTTTTTATGCCAATATTCCCTTGTCCGCCCCGATTTTGCTTTTTATATTCCGAAGGATTCATTCTTTTAATATAGCCACCAGCTGTCAAGGTTACAATGGTATCTTCTAAAGGAATTAAGTCTTCGTCAGAGATTGCTTCGGGGCTGCTTTTCACAATTTTTGTTTTGCGTTCGTCTCCAAATTTTTCAATTTCTTCTTCAATCTCCTTTTTCATTACCTTTTTTTGCTCGGCTTTACTTTCTAAAATTTTTCCTAATTCTTTAATTCTTTTTAACATCTCTGCTAATTCATCTTCTATTTTTTGTTTTTCTAATTTAGCCAGCTGATGCAAGCGAATTTCTAAAATAGCCTCTGCTTGAATTAAAGTAAGTTTAAATTTCTTAGATAAATTCAACTTGGCATCTTCTTTATCTTTTGATTTCTTAATAGTCTCAATTACTGCATCAATATGGTCTAACGCTTTGGATATGCCTTCTAAAATATGAGCGCGCTCTTTAGCTTTTTGCAAATCAAACTGAGTTCTTTTTACAACTACTGATTGTTTGTGCTCTAAATATAATTCTAACACATCTTTTAAGCTTAAAATTCGCGGCTCAATCCCGTCTACTAAAGCCAACATATTTAAGTGATAATTTTTTTGTAAATCAGTATATTTATATAATGAATTCAAAATTTTACGAGGCACTGCGCCTTTTTGCAAATCAATGGCGATGCGTAACCCTTCTTTATCAGATTCATCACGAATATCTTTAATGCCGTCTACTTTTTTGTTTTGAACTAAATTAGCTAATTGAGTAATTAAAACTGACTTATCAACCTGAAAAGGAATTTCTGTTACCACAATTTGCACTCCCTTGCCTTCTCTTTCAATAATGTCCGCCTTGCCGCGCATTAAAAAAGTTCCCTTTCCTTGCGAATAAGCAGCTAAAATATCTTTTTGGTTATAAATAATACCACCGGTTGGAAAATCTGGCCCCTTAATAAATTCAAATAAATCTTCGGTTTCGGCTTTAGGATTTTCAATTAAATAAATTAGGGCGCCACACACCTCTTTAAGATTGTGGGGCGGTATATTGGTTGCCATACCAACCGCAATTCCTGTTGAACCGTTCAAAAGTAAATTAGGCAAGGGGGATGGCAAAACACTCGGCTCTTTTTTGGTCGCGTCATAATTATCAACAAATGGAACTGTTTCTTTTTCAATATCTCGTAAAAGTTCTTCGCCAATGCGGCTTAATTTACATTCAGTATATCGTTGCGCCGCGGGAGGATCGCCATCAATTGACCCAAAATTTCCCTGCCCTTTAATTAAAGGATAGCGTAATGAAAAATCTTGCGCCATTCTTACTAAGGCGCCGTAAACAGAGGTATCGCCATGGGGATGATACTTTCCCAAAACTTCACCTGTAACAGCGGCTGATTTTCTAAATTTGGCATCAGAACGGACTCCCATTTCATACATAGCATATAAAATTCTCCTTTGAACCGGCTTTAATCCATCCCGAACATCTGGCAAGGCTCGTGAAACAATAACTGACATTGCATAGTCAATATAGCACTCTTTCATTTCTATAGAGATGTCTTTTTCGTTTACCTTTCCAATCTCTTGAATTATTTCTTCATTATTTTTTTTAGCCATTTTATATTCTTAAAATATTAAAATAAAATCTTAATAAAATTTATTTTGGCTCTAAAACCACTACTTCGGTTTTTTCTTCTGAGTCACTAGAGCCTAAATTCTTTTTTTGCAAACTTAATTTTTCTTGCGCCACTACATCTTTTTGTCCCATTATTTTCAAAAAATTAGCTAAAATATCTGAGCTTTTATACATTGCTGGAATAACTATTTTGGGCTCCAAG
The DNA here is from genome assembly GCA_937870835.1 of uncultured bacterium. Taxonomy (GTDB): domain Bacteria; phylum Patescibacteriota; class Minisyncoccia; order Minisyncoccales; family Minisyncoccaceae; genus UBA6220. The sequence goes on along the minus strand of CALMWW010000079.1, from coordinate 595 downwards.
CGAGTAATAATTTTTTCAGCTTCTTTTGGCCCAATTGTTTCATCGCCATTTATCGGCACAATTAAAATATCAACGTTGCCCATTGCTTCTAACTGCTCATCGTTTAAATCATCTTGACCAAACACTCCTAAATGGCAAATTCTAATCCCTTCCGCTTCAATTAAATAAATAATATTAGAAGTTTTTTTATCTATTTTAAATGAGGGAATGCCTTGAATAAAAATTCCTTTTATCTCGTATTCCCCGCAAGCTCCAACAACAAACTGACCATCTGTTTTGGGTTTTACTTCAATCAAGTTATTATTTTTCAAAAGTATATCTGCCCCAAACTTTCCATTTTTCTTTTCTGATTCTTTAAGGCCTATTTGTATGGAAAGATTGTCTTTATCGGGCGAAACGCTCATTATTTCAAAACAATCCCCGCCGTGCCAAATTATTTTCATAGTTCTATAAATTATTATGAAAAATTCTAATATTATTTATTATCAATAAATTTTAATATCCTCTTATTAAACCAATACCAATAAATCTTAAATCCCATCAAACATCAATATTGATTACCAATATAATATGTATTGTATAGGGAGCGGGCAAG
>CALMWW010000078.1 GCA_937870835.1 uncultured bacterium | reverse complement strand
TTTTGTCCACTAAACTTTTTAAAGGATATTTTACTGGACAAACATGTTTAGAGGTCAGACCCCCAAATATCACCCAGGCACAAAAACCCAAACATGTTTAGAGGTCAGACCCCCAAACATCACTCCTGTAACAATTTAGCTGTTTTTTCGTCTATATCTTAAAGAGGCAAAAAAATATCAGTTCTCTAAACTAACCTTCAAATAACCTTTAATTAAATAAGTTTTTCAAATCAAAATTTTTCAAACCAATGATGGACGAATTTACAATCGCCAAAAAACTTCAAGCTTTTAAATCTGTTAAGCCCAATGAAAATTGGGTGGCTTTGAATAAAGCTAATATTTTGGCCAAAGAGTTTGAAAAAACAGAAAATCGCCGGGCTGTTGCCTCTATTCAAGTTCAATCTCAAATTCAATCAGTTTTTTCATTTTTGGGCAATTATTTCCGAAACCTCCGCGCCGCCCGAACCTATCGTTTTGCGCCCATTTATAGTAGTTTAGCCGTAGTAATAATAGGATGTTTAGGTTTATCTTTTGCTTCTCGCGACGCCTTGCCGGGCGAGACCCTTTATACAGTTAGACAAACCCAAGAAAAAATTCAAATGGCTTTTATTCTTTCTCCTGAACAAAAAACCGTGGCCCAGCTTAACCAGGCCTCAACCCGATTAGATGAATTAAACGCGGTTAGTCAGCAAACCGCTGTTAATCCGAGTAAAAAGCAAGCGGTTTTATTAGAAACCAAAAAAGCTGTTGCGCAAGCTACTAAAGAAATTACGAATGCTAATTTATCACCCGAAGCGCAGGCTAATTTAATTGGTCAAATTGCTGTTAAAATTCAGGCAGTTGAAAAAAATACAAATGCTGCTATAATGGATAAAGATGAACCGAGTTTTGAATCCATTTATAAATTTTTAGCTGAAAACGAAATTAAAGAACTTGAAAGCAATATCCAAAATTTAACCCTAAAACAAAAAGACCTTTTAACCCAAGCTAAGGACTTTTTTAGCGTTAATAAATATAGTGATGCTTTAGATGTTTTATATCAAATCCAGCCCCAAAAAGATGAACAAGAATCCAATCAAGAAGCTAATCAGATTAGGCCGGGCAAAAATGATGGCAATGATGGCGAAGGTAAAAGCGAAGAGGAAGGCAATGGAGAAAATGATAACCCAGCCAATCCAGCCAATCCAGCACCTGCCTCTATAAATGGAAGCGCGGAAGAAGTTAATGAGAATGAAACAAATTAGAAAACGGAAACGAATTTAGGGCGCTAATTAGCTCGTCAATGTCAACCGAGTAAATATCTAAACAATAATTTTGCGCCTGCGGTTGACAACTTATTAACACCCAAACAATTTATAAAGTTTAAACCAAAAATAAAGTTTAAACCAAAAAATAAAATTAAAACCAAAACCAATTTTTACCATAATTTTCATAGCTGTTTCGCTTTCATTTCCAATCTTTGAATTTACTTCTTATTCTTGGGAAGAAATAAAATTTTGGAAACGGACGCGCAACATTTATGAAAGAGGTGAGTAAATTAGTATATTGCAGTCAATCTTACCAGGAGGTTCAACCAGTGGGCTTTTATTTGTTAAATTTATGCCTATTGGTTGAATCTCTTGAAGTGAGAGAGATTGTAAAAAGCCATTTGCCCAAAGGCCTCTTTCTTTCCCAGAGCTTTGGATAAGGGATAGGATTTTTTCCAAAGCTTTGGCGAAAGAAAGATTAAACCTTACAGGCGAACGGTCGACAAATGGCTAATATAATAAAAGTTAATCGATTGCTTCTTTTATCGCTAAGTGAAAAAACAAAAAAAATCACAAGGCCTCAAAAGAAACAATCAAAATAAAAAGTTTAAAAAATGAGTACAAAACAATTTACAATTACTGCGAGCGTTTTATTCGCTTTAGCCGTAGCTGTTACTCCTGTTTTGGCAGCTTGTGATTTGCAACACCCTGAAGAATGCAACAACAATGAGCTTTTACAGCTTATTGCTTCATTAGGCAGCGGTGACCAATCTCAAACTCCAACTCAAACTCCGGATCAGACCCCGTCTCAGACTCTTACAGTGGGTGCTCCGATTGCCGGAATTCCAGAGGGGTTTCAGTTTACTAAGACCCTTAAAATGGGTTCTACCGGCACAGAAGTAAAATACTTGCAGATTTTCTTAAACTCTGACCCAGACACTGCTGTTGGCAATGCTGGCAAAGAGACCACTTACTTCGGTTCTTTAACCAAGGCCGCAGTAAATAAATTTCAACAAAAATATGCCAGCGAGATTTTAACCCCGCTTGGCTTAACTGCTCCAACTGGAGTATGGGCTTCTGCTTCAAGAGCTAAAGCTAATGCTATTTTAGCTGCTGGCGGAACCGCCCCGGTTAATCCTAACCTTCCAGCTGGTTGCACTTCCACTTCTGGTTACAGTCCTTTAACCGGACAACCCTGTTCAATTTCTATTAACCTTCCGGTTGGCTGCACTTCCACTTCTGGCTACAGCCCAGTAACAGGACAACCTTGCTCAGGCGGAACTACTGCTCCTAACCTTCCCGCTGGTTGCACCTCTACTTCTGGCTACAGCCCTTTAACAGGACAACCTTGTTCAAGTGGAACCACCGAAGTTGTTGGTTCTGGCTTTACAATTAGATTAGCTTCTGACAACCCGGCTTCCGGCACTTTTGTGCAGGGCCAAGCCACTGCTGATTTAGCTCACTTTACTTTCAGCAATGGCACCGCTAATCCAATTAATGTCACCGCAGTTGAATTAACCCGTTTGGGTGTTTCAGCTGATTCTACTTTAGCCAATGTTTATTTGTTTGATGGCGTCAATAGAATAACCGATGCCGCTTCTGTTTCCGGTGGAAAAATCACCTTCAACTCTCCTTCCGGCATTTTCACTATTCCAGCTAATTCCACCAAGACCATTATTGTCAAATCTGACATTGCTGGATCAACATCTGGTCAAACCGTCGGTGTATCTTTATCCGGGGTAACTTCAGACGGCGCTTTAGCTACCACTTTGCCCATTGCCGGCAACATCAGCACAATTGCTGCCGCTAACTTGGCTTCTGTAGCTATTGGCACTATTTTACCTAATAGCGATACAACCACTGACCCGGTTGCTGGTGTTAGAATTTGGGAAGCCACTTTCACGGTTAACAACCGCGATGTCAAATTTACCAGATTAACTTTAAAGCAAATCAATTCCATTGACAAAGCTGATTTAGCTAACTTCCAGCTATTAATTGATGGAACAGTGGTTGCTACAGTTGCTAGTTTAGATGCCAACAACTACGTAACCTTTACTTTTGATAAAACCCTAACTACCGGCACTCGCAATGTGAAAGTTTTAGCCGATGTTAA
>CALMWW010000077.1 GCA_937870835.1 uncultured bacterium | reverse complement strand
TCGTTTTTTTAATTCTTTTTCATCGGTTGTTTGATTAATTAGTCCTCGCCACAAAAGTTCGTCCCAGATATTTTTATTTTCTTTTTTCATATTGATATTGTAAAAATTTTTAAAAAATAAGTCAAAATCTTCTTCTATTATTTTTTTATTTTTTAGATTACTATATTATTATGCCTCAAACAATCAAACAAAAAATTGGTCAAATAGGAGAAAATTTAGCAGTCAAACATTTAAAAAAAGAAAAATATCAGATTGTTGAAAGAAATTATCGAGAAAAATGGGGCGAAATTGATATTATTGCTAAAAAGAAAAACATTTATACTTTTATTGAAGTAAAAACGATTGCCTATAAATATTTTCCCCAAAGTCAAAATCCTTATCTTTTACCCGAAGATCAAATGACCGCTAAAAAAATAAAAAATTTAAATAAAACCATTCTTTTTTATCTCAATAAGAATAAAATAAATAATTTTTATCAACTAGATTTAATTACTATAAAAATAGATAAAACTAATAAAAAATATAAATTAAAACATTATAAAAATATAAATTAAAACCATCATTATTAAGATGGTTTTAATTTTGAACGCTTTTATTTTTTAAATTTTTATATTTTTTAATATAACGAAAGCTCGATGGGGTTCGATAAGCTATTTTACCCTTCTTCGCTTTTTTACAAGCGTATTTTTTCATTTTTATAAATTAATTTTTTCTGCCCATTTATAAAGAACAGGAATGCGCCAATATTTTCCTGCTAATGTTTGAACAAAAGAATACAGTGTTATGAACAAAACCATCAATCCATAAAAAATATTTAAAAGGGGAATAAGATAAATAAAAGATGTAAGAATTAAAAAAGCAAACCACACCAGACCTTGTTTAGCATGTTTTTGACAAAAAATACTATCACGTTTTAATAACAAAGGAATAAGAAAAAGAAAGGACAAATAAGAAAAAACAGCAATATATTTATTTTGTTCAACATCTTCTTTGTCAAATTCTTCCTCTTTATTTTTTTCTCTATTTTTAGCAGATGATTTTTTCTTTGTGTTTTCTGATTTAGAAATTTCTTCCTCAATTTCTGCTTCTATTATTTCTTTTTCTTCCTCATTGATTTCTTTGTTTGTTGATTTTTTATTTGGCATAATTTTAATTTTAATCGACCAATTATAAATTATAAATAAATTCTTTATTTTTATTATAAGACAATTTAAATTAAAAAGCAAAATCAATATTTATAAAAAATATATTTTTGAGTAAAATTATTTTAATTAAAATATAAAATTTTGTAAAAAACAAAAGGAGTATTATAATATAATTAAGCCCTTTTTTAAAAGGGAATAGTTTAAGGTAGAAATTTTATAATAAACATTGGGCCGGTAGCTTAGTTGGTAAAGCGCTGCATTCGCATTGCAGAGATTAGGGGTTCGAGTCCCCTCCGGTCCACCATATTGAATTTGAGGATTGTTCCGCCTCGCCCTCGCCTGCTGCTCGGGCTTTGGCGGGCATTTCGGCAAGATAATTCCAAGGTTTTTTGAAATCAATATAGAGTTTTTGGTCCAAAATTCGGCGGTTCGAGCCGATTTTTTTGAGAAAATTTTTCATTTCAGAAAAATTTTCTTGTAAAGCGAGATTT
>CALMWW010000076.1 GCA_937870835.1 uncultured bacterium | reverse complement strand
AGCACTGCCCTTATAAGGCAGGGGTCGATGGTTCGAACCCATCTGGGCGCACGAACAGTATAAACAAAAGAGGGTTTCCCCTTTTTTTATTTTTATGAAAAAAATATTATTATTTTCCTTATTTTCTTTATTTTTTGTCTCCCCTATTTTTGGGGCATCTTTGGATCACAATAAATCAAACCTTAAAATAAGCGTCTGTGCTGTTGAAAATAATGATTTAAAAGAATTATCAAAGATTAGTAAAATTGAAAATCAAGACAGTTTTACACAAAAAGAGATTGCCAAAATTTTAACAAAAATAAAAAACAACGAAAATCTTTGTCGGCAAAAAATAAACCAAACAAAAAATATTGATTTTGCTTTTCCTATACTTTCCGCAAAAGAAACTGACGCCTGCGTGGCACTGGGCTTATTAAATGAAAGCAAAAGTCATTATCTGAATTTTCTTGATTTTTCTTCCGAAGAATTAAAAAAGAAGGGATATAAAAACAAAAAAGAAATTGAGGATTTGCTTTCACTGATAGAAAAAGAGATTAAACAAAATCAAGTTTATTGTAATAATAAACATACTTTACCAAAACTATTGCCTTCTTTTTTAGAAACAACTCCGGAAATAATGTTACATTATTATAAAAATCAAACTTACCATGTGATAAAACAAGCCGCAAATATACCGACTTTTATCAAAAGTTTTCAGGAAATAGAGGCTCGGACAAATATTTTGGTAAAAGAATTTTTAATCCATGAAAACGAATTTGAAGCCGAAGATATTTTGAAAATAACACCGGTTTTAATTTTCCATCCGGAAAAAATTTATTTTTACAATCGTTTTTATATCGGAGATGAAGAAAAAATATTTAATTTTAATTTTCCCGTTGAAAATCTTCAGTTGATCAAAAACAAAGAAAAAACTGCTTTGTTTTTTGAAAAAACCGAAATTCAATTAAAAACCGATATTACTGTTGAGGAAAATACATTTTTTTATAAAAACACGGAGTTAAACCCGGCTTTAAAAAACTTTTTTGACCAAAACAAAGCAGACAAAAATTTGTTTGAATTATACGATGAAGACGAGACCGTTTATCTGACAGGAACAAAATTAAAAAAAGAAAAAATTCTTGGAATTTTACCGGTCAAAATCCCGATTTGGCAAAAATATTTCTTATCAAAAAAAGAGTTTATTTTACAAAAACAAACTAAGCCGTGGTGGAGCTTGTTTTGCTTTTAATTTCTTTTGTTTTGAAAATGTGCTAAAATAAACAAAAAGATATGGCAAAAAATAAAAAATTTAAAGTAACCGATAACGATTCTTCGCTTCGTTTAGACGTTTTTTTGACGCAAAAGATGGATATTAGTCGCAGTCAAGCGCAAAAATATATTGAGCAACAAAAGGTCAAACTAAACGA
>CALMWW010000075.1 GCA_937870835.1 uncultured bacterium | reverse complement strand
TCAAACATCAATATTGATTACCAATATAATATGTATTGTATAGGGAGCGGGCAAGAGAATCTCACCCGTCGTGGCGCGTTGCGCGCCACTCCTTTTAAAAACCCTCGGTTTTTAATATTTTCCTAAACGGGGAACCCAGGTTCCCCGACCCCTTCCTCAGTTCGATTCTGCTTGCCAACCAATATAAATTTTAAATGTCCCATCAAACATCAATATTGATTACCAATATAATATGTATTGTATAGGGAGCGGGCAAGCAGAATCGAACTGCCGTCTCAACCTTGGCAAGGTTGCATAATAGCCACTATACGATGCCCGCTTGTTTTTATTCTTTTAATGCTCTTGCTAACTCACTCTTGCCATTATTATTTTCATAAAAGTGCCGAGGCCCGGAATCGAACCGGGATCTAATGTTTTTCAGACATTCGCCGTGACCGCCTTGGCTACCTCGGCTTAAATTTCGCCGCTTCTCCAAAGGCGGCAACAAAATTATACTCTGCTATTTTTTATTACTTAAATTGCGTCTTTCTTTTATGATGATATCTTACTAAATTTTAAAAGGTTTTTCAATAGCCGCAATAATACAAAAACTAAAAAAGCGAAAAATATTTTATTTTTTAATAATTTAATATATTTTTTAAATAATTTTCGCTAAATCTCCATTCAAAAAAATAGGGTCCATTTATAATTTCAATCTTATAAAACATTATGTTAAAGGACACCTTGCCCTAAATCAATAAGTTCTTTTTCAATATCTTTAAATTTTTCTAAAAAAATCATTGACCCACAAATTGTAATTTTCATAAAATTAATTTATTTAAATTTATTAAACGTTATTCTATACAACAATCTGTTGCTTTTTTTACTAATTCTTTTAATTTTTCTAAAAACCCGGTTTTGTCTTTATCATTTTTATCTAAGGCCATATCGTCAATTTTTTTAACCTCTCCTACATCAATAATTTTCATATTTAAAGCCCAGAATAAGGAATAAAGCGAATAAGATTTATTAAACATATCGTAGGCTTCTTCTTTTTTTCCAATTCCCAGCTGTTTAGTTCCCACTTCCATTAACCTCATAGAAGCAGCTAATAAATGTTTAGAAATGCACCATACTTCCCCTTCATAATCTTTAACAATCTTTTTCAAAAGTTCTTTTCTTATCTCTCTGACATCTTTAACCAAATCATAATAATTTGTTTTATTGGTTTTTGCGCCAGAAAAAATAAGATGTTCCTCTATGCTTAATAAATTCATAATAGCTATTGATAAATCTTGGTCAGAAGATAAATCTAATTTATCTTCCTTTTTCATTTGGTCTATTTTTTCTACTAATTCATTAAGATTTTTAATTGGATTTTTTGACATATAATTATTCTTTATATTTTATAGTTTTAATACATCGGCTATGAAATAAAGCAATTTTATATACTATATATTAACATCTTATCTTAAATCTTACCACTAATATACTAGCTCTATTTTTATCATACTAATAATTATTAAAATTACCTCTCAATTAAAATATATTCGTTTATTTTAAAATCCCTGCTGAAAAATAAAGCAAGGATATTATATAAAATTTTTGAGCTTCAATATTCATCAAGACTTGTTTGGATAGTCTCCTCCTTTATTTTTTTCTTAGAAGGATAATGATTTCTTAAATAGATTTCTTGATTGAATGGTCCAAAAATATCCACCACTTCTTTGTCTCTATCTAAAAGAACGAGATATTGTTTGTTGTTTTCAAAATAAGATTCTACTTTGCTGCCTTGAAAAGTCGCTGTATTGTATTCTTGGGGAAGCGGCCCCCAACTCTCTACCTTATATTGAATACACCTTCTGTCGTTTATAAATTCTTTGATTTTATAAACGCCAGTTGAACAAAACGCAAAAGCATTTATAAAATCATTCTTGGGCTCATATATATATTCTTCTAAAAGAAAACCATAATTTATGAGACCAAAACGATCGTTGGCAAAAAACAAACGCCTTTTATCTTTAATTATTTGGTCGTAATCTCGTTCTCCTCGTGAAGGTGGCTTTTTAAGCCCTCGAAATACTTTTACTACAATCTCAGACCCGCCATCCACCAAGCAAATTTGGCCAGAATAGGCCACTCTTAATGCTTTTTCCATACAAGTACCTCCTTGTTTAATTTTAAAATTGCAAAACAAACAAATTAGCTTGTCTTGCGCCATCTAAGTTATAATGTATTTTATTAAATTTGTAAACCCGTTGTATGGGTCCATCCTAAATTATATCCTGCCCAATGTTTATACATTCCATCTTAAATATTTTTATCTAAAAATGGCGCCAATTTATTTATCTTATAAGATTTAATAAAACATTATTGGTTTATTTCGCGAGAATCTTTCCAAAATTCACGGCCAATATTAATAAGTTTAGTGGCGGCATAAATTAAAAAAGCAGCAAAAACTGACCAAGAGATTAGATTAAACAGTTCGGTTATTGAATTTTTTGGTAAAAGCTGCTGAATTTGCTGGTTTAATTGATTAGTAATTAAGGCGTTAAGTTGGTCTTGGGTAGACAAACTAGTTTCTTGATTTGCTGAATTATTAACTACGGATTGGATAAATACCTGAGGAAATTCTTTTTTAGCAGTAAAATAATAATACGACTCTTTAATATCCCAAAAAAATATTCCTAGCCCAATAATAATTAATCCAATGCCTAAAAATTTTTTAATCTCTAATTCCATTGTAAAATTTTTTATTATTTAGGTTTTCAAAACTATAAAATTGTCTTTTAATTAAAACATTTATTTTTGAACCAAATTTTTATTAAACTCATCTAATTGAGCTGCATATTCGGCTTGACTAATTTTACCTTTTGCCAAAAGCTCTTTAAGTCCGGCTAAATAGTTTTCTTGGATTTTTTCAGCCGACAACGCTTGATTGTAAATACGGACCCCATCAATG
>CALMWW010000074.1 GCA_937870835.1 uncultured bacterium | reverse complement strand
TTTTAAGTCTTTGACACTCAGCTAATTGACTTTTTGTTATTAAGGGATTTCTTTCTATGGTTAATAGTTGATTTTCTATTTCTCTTTTAATAGCGCCTTGCATTAAAAACATTTTTTTATCTACCTGACTCTTAATATCAGACCTAATCTTGGTTTGGGTTTCGGATATGGCTGTTTCTAATTCTGTTTTTTCTTTTTGACTCAATTCTAGAACTGAGACTTGTTTTTCTTGTTTTGCTGTTTCGCCTTTATCTAAATTATAGGGAAAAGTGCTTTCGGCAGACTCCGCTTGTTCGATTTGCTCGGGTTGTTCAGGTTGTTCGGGTTGTTCATCCTTTTCATCCTTTTTTTCAGTTCGAATCACTTGTTCAACACCACCCTTAATATCAGGACAAATATGTTCCGCTGCTGAAATAGATTCTTCTAATTCAGCTTGCTCATTAGACTTTTTATTTTCCGAATTTATTTGTTCAAAATTCTTAGGCATAATTTATTTTATATTATTTATAAACTATTATTAGTATAAAACTAAATTAAAAACAATTCAACCAATCAACCAAAATTATCCACCAATCGCCCAAATCTATAAATTAAGCGCTCGGCTAATTTCTTTTTCTACAATCTCTTTAGGCTGGCCGTATTTTTCATGCGCAAATTTTTTAATTGCTTGGGCTAACGCATTATTGCCAACAGTTGGTTTTAAGGTCTTCATTTTAAAGGGCGAAGCTAATTTATTATTAACCATCATTTTAATAATAAGTTCAAAATTATCTAAATTCAATAAATCCAATTTAGAAAACTCGGGAGCAAATTGATTTTCTAAAAATTCGGCATCGTCAGCGCCCACTCGAAAGACCGCAAAGCTACCCACATTGCCAATCACCGCATTTTTAATGGTTTCGGTCAATTGAGGAATATATTGATGGGCTAAAATTAAATTTAAACGATACTTTCTGGCTTCTGATAAAATTGTAGCAATACTTTCGGTCGTAAAGTTTTGAAACTCATCTAAATACAAATAAAAATCTCGTCTTTCTTCTTGAGGAATTTCAGCGCGCTTCATTGCCGCCATCTGCATTTTTGATACTAAAATTAAACCTAATAATGAACTATTGAGTTCGCCCGTCCTTCCCTTGCTTAAATTCGCTAAAAATATTTTTTTCTGATTCATAATATCCGCCAAATTAAAACCCGAATAAGGCTGTCCAACTATATTTCGCAACATTTCATTTTCCACAAATCTCCCAATTTTGCTAATTACATAACCAAGCATATCAGATCGCGTTGCCCCAGTGGTTTGTTTCCATTCTTTAAGCCAAAAATTTCTAACTAAAGGGTCAGAAACTTTTTGCAATTTATTTTCCATAAAATTATCGTCGGTAAAAATACGCGGAATCTCAATTAAGGTACCGGGATTACTGGGGTCAGCCATAATCGCCAACATCGCATTGCGCATATAATGCTCAAACATTGGTCCAATTGTTTCGGGCGGAAATAATTTATAAAAAATAGAAATCATCTCTGAGACAGCCATATCTTTTTCTTCAGGGGTTTCCCATTCCAACATATTTAATCCGCAAGGTCGGTTCGTCTCAAATGGTTCAAATAAAACTACATCGTTTGCTCTATTTTCAGGAATAATCCTTAAAACATCTTCCACTAATTCACCATGCGGGTCTATTACCCCCACTCCCTCACCATTAAAAATATCTTGACGAATCATTTCCCGAAGAAAAGCAGATTTCCCAACTCCGGTTTGTCCTACAATATAAAAATGACGGCGGCGGTCTTCGGCGCTCGCAATATAAATGTCTTTAATCTGACCGCGAAAAACAGCTTGACCCAACAAAACAGGCCCATAACTTGGCAAAATTGAAGGAGGTTCAACTTCTTTGGTGGGCGCCCATTTAATGCCCGGGCTTTCTATATGCGCTAAAGGAAAATGATAAAGGCTCGCAAGCTCTTCGGTGCTTAAAATAACTTTCTCGTTCACATCAAAGTTTCTAAAAATATAATTATAAATCAATTTTTTCGCGCGCCTTCCTTTAGTCCGCACTGCATAAAAATTATTATAAGAAGAATGAAACTGAGAAAAACTTGATTCTAAGTTTTGCAGTAATTCATTAGCCCGCTCTACTGTTTTTCCTGAAGTAATTAATCTAATGTTAGCTTCAAAGAACGGCTTTTTAATTTTAGAACGCAAAGCTTCTAAGGTAGCTTCATCAACTTTTATTTTTTGTTCAGAATTTTTAGAATTATCTTGCGTTGAACTTTCTGCTTTAAAAAGCTTAATTAAAGAACTATCATTAACTGAGGCAATGGCTTCTGCTAAAGTTTTACCTTCTTTTATTTTTTCCAAAATTTTTTCACCTTGCGGAGCATAATCAGAATTCGTTGGCCGAATAAGAATTTGGATAGCCGCCCCTTCTTCTGCGCGAATATTAGTTAAAGAATTTACAATAGCTTCTAGAGGGTCAGCATCTAAATTACGATAAGTATTTAATGGTAAAAAAAATGTTTTTTTCAATCGCAAAAAACTAGCTCCCGCAAAAGCATTTGGTTCAAAAATAGTATAATCTTCAGGCATTCTTTGGACAATGGCATCAGGATAAGCGCCCTCCACATATTTTGGCAAAGCTGAAGCTATTTTTTTAGGAACAGCTATATAAAAAGATATGTCTGTTCCTCCAAATTCCGAAGCAATTTCTAGGGCTGCTTTGGGTTTATCTCCAAAAAAAGAATCCCAAAAACCACCTCCTTTGAGATAAAGAAAATTAGAAAAAATTTGTTCCATTTTTCCCACCATTATTTTAGGGTCCAATTTCTCATTCCCAACTTTTTCTGTTTTTGGCAATTTAATTAAAAACAAAACCATATTTAAACTGGTTTTGATAAAGTTTTTTTTCCGACTGGAAAAAAAGGAAAAAAGCAAAAGAAAAAATAAACCAACGATTAATCCTAATGTGATATAAAAAATAGGATTGGAAGGATAAAAAATTTCCATATTTTTTAATTTAATCAGACGAATATTCTTGCTCGGCAAAACGGTCATGAGCTTGGTCTAAAATATCATAACGCCCGGTCTGATTAGCCATTTCTTCTGCCACCCTTAAGGCATAAATTACTCCTTTTTCTTTAGCTATACATTCTAAATAATTTAGAGGGTTGGTAGATTTAATTAGCTCCGATGTCTCGGGCGCTTGAGTCGGTCGCGGGCCAGATTCTATTTTATGAAAAGGTGGCGCAAACTCTTTCTCGTTTTTTGTTTTAGTTTGTTCTGGATTTATCTCTTTTCCAAAGATATTTTCTTTGAACTCTTCCCTCTCTGGATTAGATTCGTTTCTTTTAATTTCACTTTTATTAATCATATTAAAAATTATTTTCTTATTTATAATTATGTCTTTATTATATCAAACAATTTTTAAAAAAGAAAGAAAAAAGTAGATTCTTTTAAGTAAGTAGGATATCTATATCCTATAATATTAAAATTATGAATCTGTCATTTTTATATTTTGTAAAATTCCAAAAGAAATATAGGTAAATAAAAGGTTGCTCCCCCCATAAGAAACCAAGGGCAAAGGCAAACCAATCACAGGCAATAAGCCCAAATTCATACCTATATTAATAGCTGTATGGGCGAAAATAGAAATAGCCAAGCCAGAAGCAAAAAGTCGCGAAAAATTAGAATTAGCATTAAAAGCAATCTTAAAAATACGCCAAAAAACCACCACAAATAAACTTAGCAAAATGGCAACGCCTAAAAATCCTGTTTCTTCGGCTAGGGCAGAAAAAATAAAATCAGTTTGCGCTTCTGGTAAAAACCCGGATTGAGTTTGAGAACCTTGGCCAATTCCCTGCCCAAATATTCCACCAGCGCCAATACTAATTTTAGCTTGATTTTGACTCCAACCCTCAGTTAAAACATTCTCTTGCGGCGCAATAAAACTTAAAACTCTTTTCTTTTGATAATCTTTTAAAAAAAATTGCCAACTCGCTCCCGCTAAAATTAAAAATATTAAAGAAAGAATAGCAAAATCCCTAATTTTAATTCCAGATACCAAAAGCATGCCTATCCAAATCGCCAATAGAATAATTACTGAGCCAAATTCCGGTTGAAAAAAAATCAAAACAGCTGGCGGAATAATATAAAGACTAGATAAAAAAATATGCTTTAAGTTATAAAGTTCAATGTGCCGATAAGAAAAATATTTTGCCAAAATTAAAATTAAAATTAATTTAGTTGGTTCAATGGGGTCAAAAGAAATTGGTCCAATTCTATACCAAGACCGAATCCCTCTAATTTCTGGAGCAAAAAAGAAAACCCCTACTAACAAAATCAGACAAATAAAATAAATTAATAATAATAGTAAAGAATTTTCCCGTAAAATACGATTATCCAAAAAACTCATGCCTAACATTGCTAAAATTGAAATGACAAAAAAAATAAGTTGCTTATAAAAATTTGAATAATCTTTATCGGCTGAGCTATAAATAGATATTAAGCCAAAAATAACTAATAGCACCGAAGCGCTAAATAAAATCCAATCAAATTTTTGCAGTTTTGAAAAAAATTTCATAAAATAGAAAATATAAATTTAGAATTTTATTATTTTTCTATAATTATCTAAAAATTTTAATAGTATATCTCGTTTATTTAATCAGCTTTTATCATTTTTAAAAATTCTGGTTCGCTTAAAATTTTAATTCCTATTTTTTTAGCTTTTTTATATTTAGAACCAGGATTTTCTCCAACTACTAAATAATCTAAATTTTTAGAAATAGACGATAAAACTTCTCCTCCTAAGTTTTTAATTTTTTCTTTAGCATCATTGCGAGTCATTGATTTCAATGTCCCAGTCAAAACAAAAGTCAAACCCCTTAATTTATTTCCCCGTTGTTTTTCTTGAATAATTTTAACACCTTTTTCTTTTAACTTTTTTAAAAAATTAAGATTGCGTTCCTCTCTAAACCATGAATATATTGATTGCGCTACTATAGGACCAATATCCTTTGTTTTTTCTAATTCTTCTAAGGATGTATTTGCTAAATTCTCCAAACTCCCATATTGCTTGGCTAAATCATAAGCTGTTTTTTCCCCAATATTACGAATGCCTAAGCTATAAATAAATCGGCCAAGCTCAATTTCTTTACGGGATTGAATTTTATCAATAATTTTTTGAGCAGACTTTTCCGCAAATCTTTCTAATGGCAAAATATCACCAACTTCTAAATCAAATAGGTCAGCAGCATCATTAATTAATCCTTCTTCTAAAAACCGGTCAAGAATTTTTGGTCCAAGACCTTCCATATTAAAAGCTCCTCGCGAAACAAAATGCCTTAAATATCTTCTTTTACGGCTGTAACAATTTGGATTCGGACAATATAAAATTACTTCTCCTGATTTTTTAATCAGCTTGCTTCCACAATCCGGACAATTTTGAGGCATCTTAAAATCCTTTTCTTTCCCAGTTCTTAGCTCTGGCAAAACTTTTATAATTTCGGGAATAACATCTCCAGCTCGACCCACTATTACTGTGTCGCCTATTTTTAATCCTAATTTTTTAATCTCATCTTCATTGTGTAGAGTTGCTCTTGTGATAATAACCCCTCCAACTTTAACGGGTTTTAGGTGTGCGACTGGGGTTAATGCTCCAGTTCGGCCAACTTGCACTACAATATCTTCTACTTGAGTAGTAGTTTGTTTTAAAGCAAATTTTAAAGCAATTCCTCCACGAGGCGCTTTCCCAACTACTCCTAATTTTTTAAAAATTTTATTGTCATTTATCAAAACCACAATCCCATCAATCTCATAAGGCAGCTTTTCTCTAATTTTTTGTAAATGTTCATAATAGTTAAAAACCTCGTCTAAATTACGGCATAGTTGATTATATTGATTATTGGTTTTAAAACCTAAAGCTTGTAAAATTAAATGTTCTTCATAATGGGTAGTTTGCCCTAAGTCGCTTATTAATGAATAAATATTAGATTCTAATTTTCGCTCGGCGGTTACTTTAGGGTCAAGTTGACGAATTGAACCAGCCGCTAAATTGCGCGGATTAGCGTAAGGAGATAATCCCTGCTGACGCCTTTGCTCATTAATTTTTAAAAAAACATCTTTGGTAATTATAGCTTCCCCCCTTACAATAATTTCCTCAGCCCATCTTTCTTTAACTATTTTGGCTAAATGCTGATACCCTATTTTATTTAACTCCTCAATAGCTTCAACCGGTTCTCTTATTTTTAAGGGTATAGATTCAATGGTTTTAATATTAGCTGTCACATTTTCTCCCATTAATCCATCTCCCCGCGTCGCCCCAACTGTTAAAATTCCTTGACGATAAACTAATTCAATAGCTAAACCATCTAATTTAGGCTCGCAATAATATTCTATTTTTCTAATTTCCGCTGGAGTTAAAAGTTTCTGATTGCGACTTTCCCACTCTTTCATATCTTGACGCGAAAAAGCATCAAAAAGAGAAAGCATTGGCTGTTTGTGTTTAAATTTTTCAAAAAATTCTAAGGGCTTTCCGCCCACTCTTTGCGTAGGAGAATCTGAAGTAATTAAATCTGGAAAATCTTGCTCTAAATCAAAAAGCTCTTTTTTAAGAGCATCTAAAGCTGCTTCGGAAATTTCTGTCTTATCTAAAACATGATAAAGATAACGCTCCTGATTGATTAATGCTCTTAGTTTGGCAATTCTTTGTTGGGCTTCTCTTTTGTCCATAAAAAACTGACATAAAAATAAAATTAATAATTAATTTCAACTTTACGAATTGAACTTTTATAGGTTCCAGTAGATTTTATGGTGGTCCCGGTCCCACAATTTGGATCACTGCTATTTATGGCTGTTCCTGAAAAAGTATAATTAGAATCGTTAAGGTTGCCGCTAAAACTTGTCCCGGGACTAACTTGACATTGCAAAACTGATAAGCTAAGAGATGAATAACAATTTGTATTTACTCTGCAAAGAGCATATTCTACACCAGAATCAGCGCAATGGAAGGCCTTGATTGAATCTGCTACCGTACTAGTAATTTTAGAAGAAGTTACAATGAGAAAAGCAACACTTAAAGAAAAACCCATTAAAACAGCTAACATAATTACTACCATATATAATACCACTCCTCTTTGTTTATAGTCTTTGAAATAATTTTGATAATATTTTTTTTGTATTAACCTCATTTTATAAAAATTTAATAAAATTGAAAACTATTTATCTTTAATTTTTAATATAATTATTCTACATTTAAGTTTCTTAAGGAGGCTGTAGTTTGTAAAACCATTCGCGGAATAGGATTAACTCTTTTGGTGTTAGATTGAATATCCATTAAAATTGTTATTTTAGGCTGATTAGTCCCAATAGTATCTCCGGAAACATAATATTGCAGTTTATTAACATAAATTTGCGAAGAAGTAAGTTCTACTGCCGTAGCAGATTGCGCGCCCGAAGCTGTAAAGTTGGGACTAATCTGAATTTTAACTTTGTGAGTAGCGCTATCTAAATAAATACGCATACACCTATAAGCAGAAAGTGAATAATCATAACCTATAAAATAAATATCCGTACTCGCTCCATCACCGCCGAAAGTAGTATTTTCAGTAACACAACTACCACCATTATTAAGATTGCCCGGTGTAGTATCATCATCGCGGTGCGCCATTCTTAAAATTCTATGCATATATTCCATTGCATATCCTGATTCGTTAACAAGCTGCTGGTTTTGCAAAATAGAAGTTTGTGTATTAATAGAATTAGTAAATAATTCCACGGTTGCGACTGATAAAACTATAAAAATCGCAATAGCTACTAATGTTTCTATTAAAGTAAAAGAATGCTGTCCGAATATTTTATTTTTAAAAAAATAATTTTTCATTTTTACCATTTCCAATTATATAAATCTTCTTTAATGGTAGTTTGACGGCCACCCGCCCAATAAATATTAACTACTAAATGTAATAATTTTCCTCCGGTTTCATCAATACAAATTTGACGTTTATATGATGTCATTGTTCCTGTCCCGCCATAATCATAAAAACTATCATTGTTTATCCAAAGATAACCAGTAGTATCATTATATGCCGATAAACTCGCATCATTATAATCGGCTTGGCAGCCATTACTATGTCCGTTGCACCCACTACAACTTGTTAATCCCGCATCCCAAGCTGCGCCAGTAACCCAATTTTTATCCCGAATATTTCTTACAATTTCAATTCCTTCTTGTCCTAAAAGAGAAGCAATATAAGTATCTTTAATTTGTTTAGTTTGCTGAGCATATTTAGAAACAGCGCTATATATGCCTAAAAAAGCAATAGACACCATCATCATTGATACTAAAGCCTCAACCAAAGTAAAACCATTTTTTTTAATTTTAGTTTTAAGCCAATTTAACATTTTAACATTTTTATTTTTTTAATTACCAAAATCTATGCGGCCTATTTTGTTTATTTTAACAATTTTGCTTTTTGCGGGCGCAGTACAATTAGTTTCGCTTACGGGCGCTAAAACAATAGAAACATCATCTGTAGTGTTGGCATCACCAGCTAAATAAACATTCGGCATTGGCGGAGCAAATTCAATACTTAAAGGAGAAGTAACTGTACTGCCTTTTTTAATTGAACAAATTTTTATCCCCTCCTCAATTTTAATTGTTTCAAGGTCAACATCGCCAGCGCTTCTAATGTGGTCAACGAGCGTATTTCTTTCTGAAAAAAGTATATACTGAAGCGGATTATTAATATTAAAATAAACACCAATAGCTTGACTTCCTTGTGTCTCTTGATAATTAGAAAGAGATAACTCACTAGCCCTTCTTAGATCTTGCGATAATCTTTGAGCGGCTCTATCTAAAGCTAATGTATCACGGCTGCTTTGATAATTTCCAAAAACAAGTGACGATAAAATAATTATAACAGAAACAACAGTCACAAGCTCTATAAGAGTAAAGCCTGCTTCTATCTCAACGTTTCTATTTCTAAGCTTATTCAATTGAATTATTCCTTTATTAAAAAATTTATTTCTCATTTTATTAAACTTAAAGATAAATACCAATTAAATATTTCTGACCCATAAAAAATAGTAGCAAATGAACCCACTACTAAAAACGGACCAAAAGGAACAGCTGATTTTATTTTCTTTTTTTTCGTTCCTACTAAAATTAATCCTATTATAGCACCTAAAACAGAACCAATAAAGATAGCTAATAAAATGTTTGGAAATCCCAAAAGTAATCCTAAGAAGAAAGCTAATTTAACATCGCCGAATCCCATTGCTTGCCCCCGCGAAAAAAACCAAAAACAAAAGAAAAATAAAGCCGCCCCCAAACCTGAATAAAAATAGGTTAACCATTCTTTAAAAGATAACAATCCTAATGAATAATTTAATCCCTGCCACACTAAGACACAAACAATGCCCGCAATGATAAATTTATCTAAAATAAGATAATATTTTAAATCGTATACAAAAATCAAAACAAAAATTAAAGTAATTAACCAATAAAATATTACTTGGTAAAAATTATACGAAAATCCTTGTTCTAATAGATTAATCTTAAAATAATTATAAATAAAAACAAATACTAATCCGGTTATAGCTTCCACAACTGGATATTGCCAAGAAATTTTTTTATGGCAATATCGGCAACGACCGCCCAAAAATAAAAAACTTAATAAAGGAATCAAATCATACCATTCTAATGTATGCTGACAATTAGGACAATAAGAACGCCCTTTTAAGAAACTTTCTTTTTGATTTGAACGATACAAAACACAATTTAAAAAACTGCCGATTACAAGTCCTAATATAAAAACTAAAATTAATTCTAATGACATATCTTATAAATATTAAATATTATTATAATCTTACCATAATTATTAAAAAATAACTACATTTAAATTAGGATGCCCTAAAAGCAAAAAATTTATACCCCAAAAAATTAATCAATGTAGAAAAAACAATAGCCACTAATTTAATAAAATTTAGCCAAACATAATCTCCGCCCCAATGCTTAAAAAAGGTCATTCCCAAAAAAACAATTCCAGTATTAAAAATAGCTGAAATAACGCTTACAACTAAAAAATTTAGAAATTCAACTGCCCACTTCTGTCCACTCGCCCTAAATGTCCAAAATTTATTAAAAATGTACGAATTTAAAACTGCAATAAAAAAAGAGGTCAAATTAAATAAAGCCAACCAAGGTCCTGAAAAAATTTTAAAGAAACTAGTTAAATAATTCAAAACCCAAAAATCAATAGCTGTGTTTAACAATCCGACAATTAAAAATTTTATAAATTCGTAAGCTCTTTGGCTTAAAATCTTCCCCATTAACATTATTAAAAAAACGATTATTAATGAGCCAATAAAAACGTTGCTGCCTTGATTTATCTTTAATAAATTTTGAGACACTAAAAAAAGGAGGCCAACAGCTATTTCGCTTAAAATAATTCCAATTAATAAATCAATCCCAAACTTTTGGTTAATTATTTTATTTTTTCCATAAATTCCCTTCAAAAAATTTAATTTAATTTTTAAAACATCTAAAAAAATTCTCCAAATACTTTTTATTTTTACTTTACTTTTCCGAACATTATGCCATTCAATCGGCATTTCTAAAACCTTAAAATTTAAACCATTAGCCACGCAAAGAAGCTCTATATCAAAAGCAAATCCTGTTATTTGCATTTTTGAAAAAATATCTTTAGCCGCATATTTTTTAAACCCCTTAAATCCGCATTGAGTATCATTATAAACTGGTAAATCTAAAACTATTTTAATAAACCAATTAAGACCGTCTCCTAAAAATCGTCTTAACCAAGATTGAGGTTGGGTAATTTTTGCTCCTTTAATTTTACGGGAACCAATTACTACATCATAATCTTCTAAATTTTTAAGCAGTGGTTTTAATTCTTTAATAGGCGTAGAATTATCTGCATCTAAAAAAACAATATAATCGCCTTGTGCTTGCATCACCCCAGTTTTAACTGCCGCACCCTTGCCTTTGTTTTGAGGGTGGTTAATAAGTTTAAATTTTGGATAACCCGCTCCGTTATTTCTTGCCACTTCTTCGGTCTGGTCAGTTGACCCATCGTTTATCACAATTACTTCGGCGTCTAAATTAGCTTCTTTCAAAAAATTAAAAATACTTGCCAACGTTTCTGGCAATCGCTCTGCTTCGTTATAGGCCGGAATAATTAAAGAAATCATTTATTTATAATTTAATTCAGTTTCACCATTAGCAAAAATAAACATCATTGAGGGAGTAATCCAAAAAATGGTTTGGTTTTTATCTAAACTTTTCCATTTTGGGAAATAAGAAAAGTTTACCAATGTTCCTCCTTGGCTATTAAATTTTATCTTTTCGTTTTCAATAATCTCTGGTTTGACTTCTTGAACTGAAAATTTTTCAGGACTTAAATTAGCAATAATATTATAAGCTTGTTCAATTTGAGATTTTTCATCTATATCTTTTACAAAATAAATATTTTCATTCGGTTTTTGACAATCTTCTTTAGAATCTAAAAAAATAATTGGCTTATTAAATTTAATCCAATAATCCATTTGCTCGTTAGAAGGACATTCGGATTTACCATTTTTATAACTTACCACAAAACCACCCAAATAAGATTTTTCAACTTCAGTTAATTTATCAACTGGCTTATTAGTATAAATCAATGGTTGATCTAAGGTATAACCATTTAAAAACCAAGGTAAAGATAAATTCTTAAAGCTTAATTTTTTAAAAATTCCACCGCTATCCACAAATAAAAACGGCGCATAATCAGTTTGACCAATCAAAGGAGCGCTATCTTTTATTTCCAGTAAAGTAAAATGTCCAAATTCTTTTACAGTTTTAATTTCTCCTTTATTATATTTTGAATTAGCAAAATCCAAAACTGGCGACCTATCTATGTTTTTATTATCTACAATTAAATACTTAACACCCATTTGCCCCATTCTTTTTAAAACTTTAATTAAATTTTTAACATGCTCTTTATTGACATTGTCTTGCCCTAAGGTTCCTTCATTTCTATCATCAATAAAAACAACGCTCATATAACTTTTATAATCAAAGAGGGAGCCGGTTGAGGAATATATAAATCTTCCCGACAAAGAAGATTCATAAAGCAATCCCCGCATATCATAAATTTCATTTTTCGGAAAAATATAATCAAAATAATGTTTTGTTAATAAAGACGCTGAATTAGTATCTACTAAAAATCGTCCGGCTAATTGATTGTCTTTAATATAATTTACTATATTGTCAATTTCTCCAATATCTTGAGAATAACTGCTTGAAGTAGGCCTGAAATCCTGAAAATTTTCTATATTAAAATAAGCTAAGCTTGATGAAACCATTAAACAAGCTAAATAAATAGCTAATCCAGCCACCCATGGTATTTTGGAAAATAGTTCTCCCTGCTTTAAAATTTTCCAACCCTTAATCCAATTCATTAAAAAATTAAATCCATAAGCACTAA
Organism: uncultured bacterium; assembly: GCA_937870835.1. Classification (GTDB taxonomy): domain Bacteria; phylum Patescibacteriota; class Minisyncoccia; order Minisyncoccales; family Minisyncoccaceae; genus UBA6220. The sequence goes on along the minus strand of CALMWW010000074.1, from coordinate 2,010 downwards.
TAAAAACATTAATTAAAGCAAGACCAGAAATAAAACGATAATAATGAACTGGTATTTTAATTATTGTATTAAGAATATCTCTTGGAATTATAATTAAGGAAAACAAAAAAACGGCAGGAAAAAAATATTTTTTTTCTTCAATCAGTTTTCCTATTCCGCAAATTGAAAAAACAAATAAAAATGCTCCTAAAAAATATTTAGGAAAAATCCCAAAAATTGGATCTTGGTTGTTGGTGTTAAAAATAGATTCAGCCGAAGTATATGTTAAATTTAATAAAAACGGCAACCACCAAAAAACTGTTAAAATTAAAGAGCCGAATCCAATTATTAGAGCTGGCTTCCACATTTGCTTAAAATTTAAAAATACATAAACAATAATAATAAAAGCGGCAAAAAGAGCAGTAAAAATATGGCTTAAAATTAAAGAAGCTGCTAAAAAAATAGCTAACCATAAATATTTAGATTGATTAGTTTGCCTTAACCGTTCTAATGCGGCTAATAAAAAAAGCATTAGGGGCCACGCTAAAGTATTTAAAAATAAACCAACATTAATTTCTGAAGCAAGCCCCAAGCCATTATTGCCAAGTAAAAAAAGCGTTAAAAATCCAAATAATAAGGCGTATAAATTAATTTTTTTATTATTAAAGAAAACATTGCTTACATAATAAACAGATATTAAATAAATGAATGGCAATATAAATAAAACTATATTAAGACACAAATATAAAGGAATTAGCTTAAAGCTTAATAAATGAATAAGGCAAACTATAACATAAAATAATGGATTATAAAAAACAAACATTGGATGGCCCGCATAACTATAAATATTATAGCCACTTAAACGAAAATGCTCTAAATAATTAAGCATTTGCTCAGTTAAATAATAATGAGCTGGCGAATCCCAACCAATAATAATTTGATTATCTAAAAGCGGTTTTAAAATATATATTAAAATTCCAAAAAAAATTAGAAATACCAATCCAGTTAAGGTTGTCCAGTTAAAATATTTTTTAATATTCAGTTTAATTATCATAAAATAAAAAATAATATATTTTTAAATATATTATTATTTAAGCAAAAATTTAAATTTTCTGCAATAAATAAAAAGCCCCGCAGGGCTTTTTATTTAAAATTCTTAATTAATTACATGTACCATGAGATACTGTACAAGAAGTGCTAGCGCTTCCATTGTTGCCAAGACTATCAATACACCATTTGCTTGTTGTCCCATTTAATGATGCTTGGACACAATAATCAGTAGCTGTAACATACATCACTGGCGCACCGCCTTGACCGCTTATATCAGCAAACAATCTTTGCCCATCTCCAAAAGTTGCATCTAAAAAATGAGCGGTATTAGCTACGCTAGTTGTAGCTGTAATTGCTACTGTACAACCCGTACCACTGCAATAAGAGCCATTCCCGTTTGTAAGCTTAAATATTTCAGCCGTAGTCCTTAATTGGTCAAGATCAGATTGAATCCTCGCATTTTTAGCCGCATTTTGAGAACCACTCATTGATATAATCACCAAACCAGCTAAGATACCGATGATGGCAATGACGACTAACAACTCAATTAAAGTAAAACCTTGTTTTGATTTCATTTTAAAATTTTTAAATTAAACGACCTTTATTATTATTATTTTTATTAATAATTATTGACAAGTATAAGTAGTACCAGTGCATTTAGTTAAAGTTCCGCTTAATTGAGTAGCGTTACCTAGACTATCAACACACCAATAATAATTAGTACCAGTTGCAGGAGGATAAATAGAAACAACAGCGCAATATGCTGAATAAGGAGAAGGAGAAATTAATATAGAAACATCCGCAGGAGCAGTAGCATTAATATCGCTTATAAGTTGAGATACTGCAGGAGCGGCTGCTAAACCAGAAAAGCCACTCGTTCCGTTATTAATATAATGCAATTGAGCTTGCGATCTCAACTGATCCATATCAGATTGAATCCTCGCATTTTTAGCCGCATTTTGAGAACCACTCATTGATATA
>CALMWW010000073.1 GCA_937870835.1 uncultured bacterium | reverse complement strand
ATTTGGAAAGTTAATTAATTTTTGCTAAATTGGTTTTTTATTATTCATCACTTTTTTATTGAATTTTTGATTTAACTCCAAAAACCTAATTGGGTATTTTTTTGTTTGGAAACTTTTTTATTAAAATAAATTCTAAAATAATATCACCTTCGTCATCTTTAGATTAAAAAACTAAAAGGTGGGTTGTGGAGATTCGTTTATGAAAACTAAAATCAAAGATTTTTCTAAAAGCAAGATATCTTATCCCTTGCCGAGCTTAATTTTTTTACAACAAGAAAGCGGCCGACAATTTTGGGAAGAAGAATTAAAAGAGCTTTTTGCCGAGATTTCGCCAATTCGGGATTACACTGGCAAAGAATATGAGCTTTACTTTTTAGATTATCAGCTTGGCAAGCCAAATTATGCTTCTGGTTATGAGGCCCGAGAAAATAATGATTCCTATGTGGCGCCCTTAAGAGTTAAGGCAAAGTTAGTAAATTTGGTTACTAAACGAGTTCAAGAGCAGGAGATATTTTTCGGTAATTTTCCCCTTTTAACCGACAGGGGCACTTTTATTTTAAATGGAGTAGAAAGAGTAGTGATTTCTCAACTTATTCGTTCGCCCGGCGTATTTTTTCCTTTAAGCATTAATAAAGGCAAACGTTGTTTCGGTGCTAAATTAATTCCTAATCGGGGTTCTTGGTTAGAATTTGAGACCGAAGGTTCAAATATTATTTCTGTAAAAATAGACCGCAAAAGGAAAATTCCTGCAACAACTTTGCTGAAAGCTTTGGGCGGTTACAACGATGATGACATTAAAGAAATTTTTTCGGTTTATGATAATGGAGAAATAAAATATATTGAAGAAACACTAAAAAAAGACCCAGCCCATAATCAAGAAGAAGCGCTTTTGGAAATTTATCAGCGTTTAAGAGCTGGAGAAATGGCTAATCCAGATTCGGCTCGGGAGTTAATTTTTAATATGTTTTTTAATTTTGACCGTTATGATTTAAGCAAGGTGGGGCGCTGGAAGTTATGGTCTCGTTTGCCAGAATTAAAACCGAAAAAAGACAGGGAGATTGCTACGAAAGATAGAATTTTAGCCGTAGAAGATATTATTGCTATAATGAAAGAAATAATTCGTTTAAATAACGACCCTTATTCTAATCCAGACCAAATTGACCATTTAGGAAATCGTCGGGTTAGAACTTTAGCTGAATTATTATCTAATAAATTAAGAATTGGATTGGTGCGAATGGCAAGAATTATTAAAGACCGAATGTCTATTTTAGAGCATGAAAATGTTACGCCAATGCAATTAATTAATCCTCGTCCGTTTTCTGCTCAAGTCACTCAGTTTTTTACTACTAGTCAATTTTCTCAATTTATGGATAATACCAATCCATTGTCGGAACTAGAACATAAAAGGCTCTTAACTGCTACTGGCCCCGGCGGGCTTACTCGGGAAAGAGCTGGTTTTGATGTTAGAGATGTCCAGCCCTCTCACTATGGCCGTATTTGTCCAATTCAAACTCCTGAGGGAGCTAATGTAGGTTTAGTTACTCACTTGGCTCTTTATGCTCGTTTGAATCCTTATGGGTTTTTAGAAACCCCATATTACAAAGTGGAAAATGGGCGAGTTACGAAAGAAATTTATTATTTAGATGCAAATGCTGAAGAGCGATATAATATTGCTCCAGCTAGTATTAATATAGATGAAAATAATCATATAGTAGATGCAAGAGTAGAAGCGAGAATAAAAGGGGAGCCAGGTGAAATTGAGAGAGAGTTTATTGATTTTATTGATGTTTCTCCTCAACAGTTTATTTCCGTTTCTACTTCTTTAATTCCTTTTTTACAAAACGATGATGCTAACCGCGCTCAAATGGGTTCTAATATGCAACGCCAAGCTGTGCCATTAGTCAATCCAGAAGCGCCCTTGGTGGGAACCGGTATGGAGGCTTCGGTAGCGAAAGATTCAGGGCAATTAATAACCGCGATTGAAGCAGGCAAGGTCATTAAAGTTGATGCCAAGGAAGTTAAAGTTAAAGGTGAATCTGGAGTAATTTCTTATCCAGTTAGAATTTTTGACCACACTAATCAATACACTTGTTTTCATCAAAGGCCGGTAGTAGAGTTAGGAGATTTAGTTAAAAAGGGAGATGCTTTAATAGAAGGAGGTTCAGTAGCAGATGGCCGATTAGCCTTGGGCCGAAATTTATTAGTTTCTTTTATTTCCTGGCGAGGCAATACTTTTGAAGACGCAATTGTATTATCAGAAAGAGTAGTGCGAGACGATGTTTTTACTTCAGTTCATATTGAAGATTTTTTCTGCGATGTTAGAGAAACCAAATTAGGACCAGAATTAACCACTTCAGATATTCCCAATGTAGGTGAAGATAAATTAAAAGATTTAGATGAAGAAGGAATTGTAAGAATAGGCGCTGAAGTGGGGCCTAATGATATATTAGTAGGAAAAATTTCTCCCAAAGGTGAAGCAGATTTAAGCGCTGAAGAAAGATTATTGCGGGCTATTTTTGGAGAAAAAGCTAAAGAAGTGAAAGATACCTCATTGCGCTTAGAACACGGGAAAAGAGGCCGAGTTACTGATGTAAGAGTTTTTTCTCGCAGCGATGGTTATAGTTTAGAGCCGGGCGTAATTAAAAGAATTAGAGTCAGAGTTTCTGAAGTTAGAAAAATTAGAGTGGGAGACAAATTGGCTGGTCGCCACGGCAATAAGGGTATTATTGCTAAAATTTTGCCAGTAGAAGAAATGCCGTTTTTAGAAGATGGTACACCTGTGGATATTGTTTTAAACCCTTTATCAGTAGCGTCGCGTATGAATTTAGGGCAAATTTTAGAAACTCATTTTGGCTTGGCAGTTAATAAGCTTGGTTATGTGGCTAATACGCCAGCTCTTTCTGGGGCCAATGAAGCTGTTATTAAAGATGAATTAGAAAAAGCTGGTTACCCTCGAGATGGCAAGCTTACTTTATATGACCCGGAAACTGGCGAATCTTTTCCAGAAAAGATTACTGTAGGTTATATATATATGATGAAATTAGTGCATATGGTAGAAGACAAAATTCATATGCGTTCAATTGGACCTTATTCTTTAATTACCCAACAGCCATTAGGAGGAAAAGCTCAATTTGGTGGACAAAGATTTGGAGAAATGGAAGTTTGGGCATTAGAGGGTTATGGCGCGGCTTATACTTTACAAGAAATGTTAACCATTAAGTCTGATGATGTTTTAGGTCGGGCTGCAACCTATGAAGCAATTTTGAAAGGTGAAAAAATTAAAAATCCAAATATTCCAGCTTCGTTCAATTTACTATTAGCAGAGTTAAAAGCTTTGTCTTTAAATGTAATAATAAAAGGCAAGATTGAAGAGGAACCAGAAGATTAATGAATGCATTATGGCTTTATTATTTTAAGTTTTATTACTAATTAAAAATTAAAAATAATTTATTTAATAAAATGTTTGTTTCAAATTTAGAATTGCTCAAAATTAAACTTGCTTCCCCGGATGAGATTTTGAATTGGTCTCATGGAGAGGTTACTAAGCCTGAAACTATTAATTATCGGACGCAAAGGCCTGAAAAAGATGGTTTATTCTGCGAAAAGATTTTTGGTCCCACCAAAGACTACGAATGTTTTTGCGGAAAATATAAAAGAATTAGATATAAAGGAATTATCTGTGACCGTTGCGGGGTAGAGGTGACTAAATCTTCGGTTAGACGCGAAAGAATGGGGCACATTAAATTAGCTACCCCGGTTTCCCATATCTGGTTTTTGAAAGGAATGCCGTCTCGTATCGGAACTGTTTTAGGGTTGCCAACACATAAAGTTGAAGAAGTAATTTATTTTATTTCTTATATTGTAACGAGTGTCAACGAAGAGCTTAAAGAAAAAGTTTTAGAGGATATTGAAGAAGAATTTCAGGTCAAGACCAAAGAAGTTAAGAACATGATTAAAAACTCTGCGAGTTCAGAAAAAGTTAAAGAAAAAAAACAAGAAGAAGCACTAGAACAATTAAAGATAGCTCGAGAGAATGCTAAACAAGAACTTAATTTATTAAAACCGAGGCAAATTTTGAGCGAATTAGAATATCATGAATTATCATTAAAATATGGTGAGGTTTTTGAGGCTGGCACAGGGGGAGAAATAATTCGTAATATCTTTGAAAAGATTGATTTAAATAAAGAAATTGCTAAATTAAAAGAACAAATAGAAAATAAAAAACCTTCCGAAGACAAACGTATGCTTTTGCGCCGACTGCGCTTGCTTCAAGAAATGAAACAAGCAGATGTTCGGCCAGAATGGATGTTTATTACGGTTTTGCCGGTTTTACCTCCTGATTTAAGGCCAATGGTCCAGTTAGATGGCGGGAGATATGCTTCTTCGGATTTAAATGATTTATATCGCCGCGTTATTAATCGCAATAATCGCTTAAAATATCTTTTAGAAATTGGAGCGCCGGATGTTATTGTGAGAAATGAAAAAAGAATGCTTCAAGAAGCCGTTGACGCCTTAATAGATAACAAAATGAGGAAAGGAACAACTATTCAAGCTTCTACTGGCGGTCGCCGTTTATTAAAAAGCTTGGCCGATATGCTTCAAGGAAAACAAGGTCGGTTTAGACAAAATCTTTTAGGTAAAAGAGTGGATTATTCTGGCCGAAGTGTAATTGTGGTTGGTCCAAACTTAAAATTAAATGAATGCGGTGTCCCCAAAAAAATGGCTTTAGAATTATTTAAACCATTTGTAATAAAAAAACTTTTAGACAAAGAATTAGCTTATAATGTTCGCGGAGCAGTTCGTTTAATTGAGGAAGAAAGCGATGATATTTGGGATGCGCTAGAAGAAGCAGTTCAAGAAAAATTAGTGCTTTTGAATCGTGCTCCGACTTTGCATAGATTAGGGGTGCAAGCTTTTAAGCCGATTTTGATTGAGGGCGAAGCAATTCGTTTACATCCTTTGGTTTGTACAGCCTTTAATGCTGATTTTGATGGAGATCAAATGGCAATTCATTTGCCGCTATCAGATGAAGCTCAAGACGAAGCGAGGACAAGAATGTTGAGCAGCTCTAATCTTTTGAAGCCGTCTACTGGTGATCCAATTATGATTCCAACTAAGGATATGGTTTTGGGTTGTTATTATTTAACCAAAATTGTTCCTGGACTTTTAGGCGAGAATAAAATTTTTGCCTCTCCTGAAGATGCATTAATTGCTTATGATTTAAAGAAAATTGATTTACGCGCCTCTATTAAAGTTCGTTTAATTGAAGATGGCGATTTTATAGAGACGAGTGCCGGTAGAATTATTTTTAATCAAGTCTTGCCAGCTGGGTTTGAATATCAAAATGAGGTGATGGATTCTAAAAACATTAAAAAAATGATTAACAAAATTGTTGATATATATGATAAAAACTCTGTTGAAACCTTAGATAAAATTAAAGAAATAGGATTTAAGTTTGCTACTTATTCTGGCATTACTTGGGGGATGGACGATTTAACTGTTCCAAAAGAGAAAAAAGCTTTGATTGAAGAAGCTGAGAAAAAAATTAAAGAAGTGGAAAATTATTTTGAGAAAGGGCTTTTAACTAAAGAAGAAAAAAGTAATCAAGTTATTGAGATTTGGAAAAAAGTTAAAAGCGAAATTGAAAAATTAGTGCCCAAAAGCATATCTGCTCAAAGCCCGGTATTTTCAATTGTTGATTCTGGTTCGCGAGGTTCTTGGTCTCAGCCGGTGCAGATGGCGGGTATGAAAGGATTGGTCGCCAATCCTGCTGGTCAAATTATAGAATTAGCTATTAAAAATTCTTATAAAGAGGGTTTTGATGTGTTGGAGTATTTTATTTCTACGCATGGGGCGCGAAAAGGAACAGCAGATACAGCTCTTCGTACTTCTACTTCTGGTTATTTAACAAGAAGATTAGTAGATGTGGCGCATGATGTTATTATTAATGAAGAAGATTGTGGTGACGAGGAAGGACTTGTAATGTTAAGGAAAGATGCTGATGATGTTAATCAAGATTTTATTCATAAAATTTTTGGGAGAGTGGCTTTAGAAAAAATTGTTAATCCGGAAACTGGAGAAGTTATAGTAAAAAAGGGTAATTTAATTGATTTAGCTGCGGCTAATAAAATTAAATTTTTAAATATTCCAAGTGTAAGGGTGCGTAGCCCGTTGACTTGTAAAAATAGGCGAGGTCTTTGTAAAAAATGCTATGGATTAGATTTGGGTTGGAAAAAAGTGATTGATATTGGAGAAGCAGTGGGAGTAATTGCAGCCCAAGCAATTGGTGAACCGGGCACTCAGCTCACAATGAGAACATTTCATACTGGCGGAGTAGCTGGAGAAGCAGATATTACTCGTGGTTTGCCGAGAGTAGAAGAAATTTTTGAGCGTCGCACTCCCAAGGGGGAAGCAGAGATTTGTTTGAAAGATGGAATAGTGGAGCAAGTAGACGAAAAAGCTGGTTTAATTAAAATAGCCGTAATAAATAATAAAGATAAAGATAGAGACAAAGATATTGAAAAAGATGAATATGAGGGCAAAATTAAAAATAAAGACAAAGACAACCATCTAATGGAATACAAAATAGCGCCCAATATTGAGATTTTAGTAAAAGAAGGGGATATAGTTAAAAAAGGAGATCCCCTAACGGTTGGTTCTTTAGATTTAAAAAAGATGCATAAGTTGGTAGGGAAAGAAGCTACCCAATCTTATATTATTAAAGAAGTTCAAAAAGTTTATATTTCTCAAGGTGTTTCTATACACGATAAACACATAGAAATTATTGCAAGACAAATGTTTTCACGAGTAAAAATTAAAGACCCGGGTGACAGCCTTTTTGGCACCGAAGAAATCATTAGCCGCCCTCGTTATTTAGAAGAAAATGAAAAACTAGAAAAAGAAGGAAAAAAATTAATTGAAGCAGAAGAAACTATTTTGGGCGTTAGTAAGGTTGCCCTTAACACAGATAGTTTTTTGTCAGCTGCTTCATTCCAAGAAACCTCTCGAGTTTTAATAGAAGCTTCTCTTAAGGGAGAGGAAGATACATTGAAGGGATTAAAAGAGAATGTGATTATTGGGAAGTTAGTCCCAATTGGCACGGGCTTTCCAAAGCGCAAAACA
>CALMWW010000072.1 GCA_937870835.1 uncultured bacterium | reverse complement strand
CAAACGAAAAATCCACAATCGGCGAGAATATAAAGAAATACCGAAACAAGCTCGGTATTTCGCAAGATGTCTTATCAAAAAAAGCAAACTTGGCTTTTCATACTATCGCCAAAATTGAAGCAGGAGCGACACCAAACCCGACCATTGATACGGTTAAAAAAATTGCGGACGCATTAGGCGTTTCGCTTGATGTTTTAATGAAATAATTATGGCTAAAATCATAAAAACAAATTCTGCGCTCGACGAACCGCTAGAAAAACGCGAGCTCGAAAAAGCCATATTGGAAAAGGAGAAAAAACTCAATGATTTAATTGAGGAAATTGAGCAGCTCAAAATTGATTTAACATCTGTAAAACAAGAATACGATGTAAAAGTTGGACGGCTGTATTTGAAGCTGGACGAGATCGATTTAGAGATTTTGAAGTTTAAGAAAATTGAAGATTTGATAAATAAAGGTTTTTCATTTGAAGAAGCTCAAAAGATAGTAGAGGAAACATTAAGGAAAAGACGAGAGCAAATTGAGGAAGAATACGAAAAATTAAATGAGGAAGAAAAAGAAATTGAAACACGCAAGGGTGTTTCTGCTGAAGATAAGGAAGAATTGAAAAAATTGTGGCGCAAACTCGCACATAAATATCACCCCGACAAAGTTGGCGGCAATGAAGAAATGATGAAGAAAATAAACAAAGCGTATGCTGAGGGCGATTTAGAAACATTGCGGGCTATTGATCAATCTGGAACCGGAAACGGGGTAGAAGCGCAAACCATTGAAACATTAAAGAACAAATTGGCGGGGCTTGAAATATCAATCAAAAAAATTTATCGAGAATCTGAATTACTCAAAAAATCAGAGTGGTTCATATTGAGGGAAAATATAGAAAAGGCGAAGAAGCGCAATCGCGATATTTTGAGCGAGCTTGCTGATAAAGTATTGTCTGATATTGCCAAAAAAGAAAATCAGGTTAGTGAATTAAAGAAAAAATATGGACAAGGATAAACAAATTCAAAAAGTTGATAAGCTTTCGCTTAAAAAATTAAGCGAAGATTCCAGCCTGGCAAAAAGAGGCCTGCGTGATATTGGTATTTGGCCAAAAATTCAAACACTGCTGAAAGAAATTGAGGCACAGTTTTTTGCGCATAATTATCAAAAGTGTATTGAACTTTGCGATGAGGCTTTAGCTTCAGAGCCGGTGCTTTATGTGCCGCTTTGTTTCAAGGCTCTTTGTTTCGTAAGGCTTGAAAAGTATGAAGAAGCAATAAACTGGTTTGATAAAGCGTTGCAAACAGAACTTCCCCTTGAAACCACACCATTAGAACAAAAATATGAAAAAGATAAGCCAGTTTATACAAAACCCGACTTTGAAATAGCCATTGGAAATAAAGGATTTTGTTTGTTGAAATTAGGAAAATACGAAGAGGCTATTCCTTATTTAGATCAAGCACTAAAGATTAACCCTCAAAATTATATAAATCTGACAAATAAGGCTTTTTGTCTTAGTGAGTTAGGAAAAAATGATGAAGCACTGATTTTTTATGAAAAGGCACTGGTTTTGCAACCCATTGCTGACAAGTATTATGATTTTAAAGGTACACTGAACGATTATTATCAGCTTTTGAGAAAAACGCCAGAATCAGAACTCTTAACAAAAATTGATAATTTTTATTATGAAAACGAAAAAGATATAGCATTTTTATTGTGGCAAGCCTATTTAGATGATAATAAAGAAAATTTGAAAACTTTAATTCAAAGGGCGCGGGATAAATTTAAACAAAATGAGTATTTTTATTCCATAGATCTTTTTTCAATCTGTATCAAAAGGGACGGAACATTATTTTATTCCTGGCAGTTTAGAGGCGATTGCTATTGGAAATTGAACGATTATAAAAATGCATTAAGTGATTATTTAAAATCGATAGAATTAGATCCTACAAATGGAGCCGCTTATGATAATGCGGCTATGTGTTTTTTTAACATTGGCGATTATGATAAAGCTCATTCTTATATTGATAGGGCTATTGAAATTGAGGGCGAAAATGATATGCCAATGGTAAGAAAAGCGCAATTTTTTGAATTTCAACAGAGAAAAACAGAGGCACTTAATCAATACAAAAAGACACTTGAAAAGTTCCCTAATAGCGAATATGCACAGAAAAAGATTTTAGAATTAACAAAATAATATGAACATTTTTCAATTTCTTTTTTATCTCGGAATAATAAATATAATTTTTGGTTTTGTATGGAAATGGGTATTCGCTCTACCAGCGGCATTTTTATTCGCTCTGTTAAATTTTGATTATGGAATGCGCGCCGTCAAAATTTTCGGTTCCTATTTACTTGTATCCTTAACTGCTTTATTGACTTTGGCCGCATTAGGAGAAAATCCAAGTGGACTTGCACTTATCTTTTATCCTCTGATCGGCGCGTTTGTTTTATTTATGGCATACGCAAGTAATCAATACGAGGCTCGAAAGGAAGCAAGCGCAACAATGGATTGGCAAATGATACAACGGCTCGAAAGAGATGCAGGATTTGAAACGATTTTAACATTTGGCGTGATCATTCTTTTTGTGATCACCCTATTCGTTCCAAGTATCGCCACAAACGGACTTAATGAATGGTTGTTCGGTGTTATTGATTGGATTTTTAATTTACCAATTATCGGCTGGCTAATCGGTATTGGTGGCGTTTTCTTTTTGCTTAACATTATTTTCCACGGAATTTTTGCGGCTGGATTTGTTATAGCGTCATTGGTTGGAAAATTTAGAAAAGTGTCGACAACGCAAATTACTGCCGAACAAACTAATTCAGATGACAAACAATAAAAAGAAGAACATCGCACTATTGATCGCCACCGCCTTTTTATTTGCGGCTTTATTTGACGGTTGGCCTTATGGATTTTTTACACTTTTGCGATTTGTTGTTTTTGCAATCTCCGCTTATATTGCGTGGATGTCGTACGAAGCGAAAAAAGAGAGATGGGTTTGGATTTTTGGATTTCTTGCAGTTCTTTTCAATCCGTTTATCGTTATTCGCCTCAATCGCGAAACTTGGAGTATTATTGATTTTATAGTGGGGGTATTTATGATCGTTTCGGTTTTTGTTTTTAAATTGTCTAGAGAAGTGAAAAGCAAAATATGATAAATAAACATTTTGATAAAATTGAATTTACCGATTTGGAGCAACTGCAAAGTAATGCTGTTTCAGAAGGCAAAACCATTGAATATAAAAAATTACTGCCGACTAATTCCGACGCAGACAGAAAAGAATTTTTGGCCGATATTTCGTCTTTTTCTAACGCTTCTGGCGGGGATTTGATTTTCGGCATTTCGGAAGAAAATGGAAGCCCGAAAAGTATTGACGGCGTGGAAATAGAAAATGTTGATGAAGAAATCAGAAAATATGAAAATATTATCCGAGATGGAATTGAGCCGAGAATTGTTTTTGCGACACGAGCCGTCAATATTTCCGGCAAAAAGAATGTTTTTATATTCCGAATAAATAAAAGCTGGGCAGGCCCACATCGCGTTATCTACAAAGGACATGACAAATTTTATTCAAGAAATTCCGCCGGAAAATACGCGTTGGACACAAACGAATTAAAAAACGCTTTCAATCTTTCGCAAACACTAACCGAGAAAATAAGCAAGTTCAAAACAGAAAGAATTGCCCAGCTTGTTTCTGATAATTTGCCGCTTCCATTTTACGAGGGCGGTAAAATTGTTTTACACCTCATACCATTAGAATCCTTTAGCCCTAATTACAGCATTGATTTGAACCCGATCATCAATGAACCTGCGAAATTAAAACCGATATACACTTCCGGCTGGAGCCACCGAATCAATCTTGAAGGCGTTTTGTCTTATGCTGGCGGTGGAAACGATAAATCTCATTCGTACATTCAGTTATACCGGAATGGGATTATTGAAGCCGTCGAGGGCTTGATATTAAGCGCAGACCGAGAGAAAAAAATTATTCCGAGTTTGACTTATGAATTGGAATTATTGAAATCATTGGCGGAATTTTTGAATTTAGCAAAACAGCTTGGCGTTAATATGCCGATTGTTATTTTTTTAACACTGATTGGGGTTAAAGATTGGGAAATGGGCGTAGATAGAATGAGATTTTGGCATAATGATTATTACAAAATTGACAGGGATATTTTACAATTACCCGAAACTATTATAGAATCATACGATATTGAGCCAAAAGATATTTTGCGTCCGATGTTTGACCTGATTTGGAATGCTTGCGGTTTCAAGCGGTCACATAATTTTGACGAAACTGGAAACTGGGTAGCAAAATAATTTTAAGCGGCGCGCCAACTTCGTTGGCACAAATTCCGTCGGCGTCCAAAGCGAGGGCGAGGCGGAAGGGGGGTGTG
>CALMWW010000071.1 GCA_937870835.1 uncultured bacterium | reverse complement strand
CTTATAACAATAATACTATTCTATGGCAAGCAAGTCAAACGAAATATCAACAATATCCGAAAACATAAAGAAAGCCCGAAATAAAAAGGGTGTTTCACAGGATAGGTTGTCGAAAATGGCAGATGTCGCCTATAACACCATTATTAAAATTGAATCGGGAACAATACAAAATCCGACCATTGACACCTTATCAAAAATCGCCCGAGCGTTAGATGTTAAAGTCGATGATTTAATAAAAAAGTAAAGTATTATGAAAACTAATCATAAAATCATAATTGGTGATTCTAGAAATATGGCGGAATTACAAGACAAATCCGTTCATCTTGTTATTACTTCACCGCCATATTGGCAATTAAAAGACTATGGCAGTTCGGACCAAATTGGTTTCAACGATAGCTATGAAAATTACATCAACAATCTTAATTTAGTTTGGAAAGAATGTTTTAGGGTTTTAAAAGATGGTTGCCGTCTTTGTATAAATATCGGAGATCAATTTGCTCGCTCAGTTTATTATGGACGATATAAAATCATTCCTATTAGAACGGAAATAATAAAATTTTGTGAAACTATGGGATTTGATTATATGGGCGCAATTATTTGGCAGAAAGCTACAACCATGAATACCACTGGTGGAGCAACCATAATGGGTAGTTTTCCTTATCCGAGAAACGGAATAATCAAAATAGATTATGAATTTATTTTAATTTTTAAAAAGCCGGGAGAAACGCCATTTGTGTCAAAGGAAATAAAAGAAAAATCTAAAATGTCCAAGGAAGAATGGAATCAATATTTTACCGGACATTGGAATTTTAATGGCGCGAAACAAGACAAACATTTGGCAATGTTCCCAGAAGAATTACCAAAACGACTTATAAAAATGTTCAGTTTTGTGGGCGACACGATTTTAGATCCATTTTTGGGCAGTGGGACAACTACTCTTGCAGCGAAAAACCTGGATCGTAACTCTGTTGGTTATGAAATAAATAAAAAATTCTTACCAATAATAAAAGAAAAAATCGGGGTTAATAAAGACGATTTATTCAAGGGTGCGATATTTGAAACTATAGAGCAAAAAAATAAATCAGTTGATTTTAAAGATGAAATTTCTAAATTACCCTATATTTTTAAGGATTCAATAAAATTTAGCAGAAAGATTGATCCTAAAAAATTAAAATTTGGTTCAAAAATTGATTCTACAAACAGCGAAAGAATCGATTCATATTCTGTAAAACAGGTTATAAGCCCGGAAAAAATTTTACTAAACAATGATTTAATAGTTAAATTAATTGGGATTAAAACCAAGAAAGAAATGTCTGACAAAGCAATGGAGTTTTTAAAATCAAAATTAAAAAATCAAAGAGTTTTTATTAAATTTGATAATTCAAAATACGATAGCGAAAATAATCTGCTTTGTTATCTATATTTACAAAATAAAACTTTCATTAATGCCCACTTAATAAAAGCCGGCCTTGTAGATGTTGATGATAAGTTTGATTATAAATACAAATTAAAATTTTTAAATTTAACACACTAAAAATATGGCAAAAGAATGGATCTTAAACCAAGCGAATATGAGATGGGGACTGACAAAGAAAAATAAGGTTGGTCCAGTTGCAGAGTTGATAAGAAAATGTGCCCCTAAAACTTTGAAGGAATGGGAAGAGTTTTATTTGGAAAAAGCTTATTCAAAAGAACATCTTGAACAACTCGGGAAAACCTTATTTATTAAAGTTACCGATGTTTGCAAAGCCGAAATTGAAGATGTTACCGAAGAAGACTGTATAAATTTTATTTACAATTTAGTTATTAACAGAACATTCGATGGCTATCAATCGGAAATTCAAACAATTTACGGCCAGCTTGAAAAAATTCTTGGGGTTAAAATCGAACCCGCTCCCGACAAATGGGACAGAGGATATAATGTTGATTATTTTATTAAAATTAATGATAAATATATTGGTCTTCAAATAAAACCAGCGGGCTATGAATATATTACGCAAATAATCAACGAGAGAGAACAGCAAAAAAAGACGCATGAAAAATTTACCACGAAGTATGGCGGCAAAGTATTTTACATTATTTCAATAACCGAAGGTAAAAATAAAATAATTCACAATCCCGAAGTAATTGACGAAATAAAAAAAGAAATTGAAAAATTAAAATAGGCGGCGTGCCAACTTCGTTGGCACGAAAAATTGTGGCGGCGAAAAAAGAAGCGGCGAAAGCGAGGGCGGGCAAAAAT
>CALMWW010000070.1 GCA_937870835.1 uncultured bacterium | reverse complement strand
GATTATTAATAATATTTCTATTGTAATCTATATATTGTGCCTGAGGTGAGGTTCGGACTCACGACTTCTCGCTTATGAAACGAGTGCTCTACCGCTGAGCTACTCAGGCAAAATTAAAGCGAGAGCTCAAGGCATTATTTTAAAAAATGTTGCGGTTCCTGGAATTGCACCAGGGTCTCCAGCTTATGAGACTGGCGAGGTACTACTCCTCTAAACCGCTAAGTATATTTATGTTAGCAAAAAAAATAATAAAATCAACCCCTTTGTATATTTTTCTGTCCATAATTAAAGCTTTATCTATGGTTCCACTAAAAAAAGGTTATTTAATAATAAATCAATCAATAATTTTTAATCGCACCAAAAAGTCGCTTACTTCAGAGGCAATTTTTTCAACAATAATTGGATCAAATTTATAGGTTGGGTCAGTTTTTATTTTTCCTGCTAAATAAACTAATGATTCTAATGCTTCAGGATTTTGAAAAGATTTTTTTTCTTTAATTTCAGGCAGCATTTCCGCTAAACTTGCGCCATTATATTTAAGAGCCTTAAAAATATCATATAACATTCCCTCTAAATTAATAATCGCTAATTTATAATTAATATCATCTTTAGCGCGTAAGCTTTTAACAATTCCTCGCCAACGGCTTAATATGTAAGCAGATTGGCCAAAAAATGGATTTATAAAATCAGTAAGCATGCGGCGCTTTTCCGCAATAAAATAAAATTGCTTTATTCCGTAATAAATTATCATTATTAAAAATAATACCGAGATAGTTATAAACAAAACCTTAAAAGGCATTAAAAAATTGTTTAATTCTGGTGAAGATAAAAAATTATTAATTTCTTGTATGGTCATAAATAGTAATTTTTTTCAAAAAAATCAGCAGCGAAAAAAAGAGTTTCTTCTTCAAAAGCCGGGGCAATTAACTGAAGTCCGACTGGTAATTCATCGGCTGAACCGCACGGGATAGAAATTGCCGGCAAACCAGCTAAATTAACCGAAACAGTATATATGTCTGCTAAATACATTGATAATGGGTCATTGATTTTCTCGCCAATCTTAAATGGCAAAATTGGCGTTATTGGTCCAACAATTAAATCAACTTTTTCAAAAGCCTTAGCAAAATCATCTTTAATTAAGGTGCGCACTTTAAGAGCTTTTTTATAATAAGCATCATAATATCCAGCCGATAAAGTATAGGTGCCGAGCATTATTCTTCTTTTAACTTCGGGACCAAAACCCAAAGAACGATTTTTAAGATAAACATCTAAAATATCATTACTTTGTTTAGAATCAATCAATTCACCATAACGAATGCCATCAAAGCGGGCCAAATTAGCGCTAGCTTCTGAGGGGGCAATAATATAATAACAAGCCAAAGCTACTTTTGTATGGGGTAAGCTCAAATTTATTATTTCTGCGCCATTGTCTTTATAAAATTTCAAAGCGCTTTTAATATTTTTTTCAATAATCGGGTCTAATCCTTTTTCAAGATATTCTTTTGGAACACCAATTTTTAAATTTTTAATATTAAGCCACTTTTCATTTTTAGGAAAATCATTACTTGTAGAATCATAAGGGTCTTTCCCTTGAATAGCTTCAAAAACAATTTGACAATCTTTTGAATTTTTTGCCAAAGGGCCAATTTGGTCTAAGGAAGAGGCAAAAGCAATTAAACCATACCGGGAGACTGAACCATAGGTTGGTTTAAGCCCGGAAATACCACAAAATCCTGCTGGTTGACGGATAGAACCACCTGTATCTGAGCCCAAAGCAAAAACACACATATCTGCAGCAACAGCCGCCGCAGAACCACCCGAACTACCTCCCGGCACCCGAGTTAAATCACGAGGATTTTTGGTTGGGTAAAAAGCTGAATTTTCACAAGATGAGCCCATTGCAAATTCATCTAAATTAGTTTTTCCCAAAATAACTGCGCCCTGATTTTTTAATTTTTCAATTACTGTGGCATCATAAGGGGCTATATAATTTTCTAAAAACTTAGAACCAGCTGTACATTTTTCACCAGCCACTAAGATATTGTCTTTAATGGCGCAAGGAATACCAGTAAGCGGTTGAGCTTCCCCATGACTCAACATTTTATCCGCCCGAATGGCTTGTTTTAGAGCTAATTCTTCTGTTAAATTAAGATAGGCTTGAATTTCTGAATCAGTTTCTTTAATTTTATCTAAATAAGCAAGAGTTAATTCTTGAGCTGTGTATTCTCTATTTCTTAAATTTTGTTGAGTTTTTTCAATAGTTAAATTTAATAAATTAATTGTCTTCATTGTATAATATTTTTTTAACTTCTAAGTAATTTTCTCGGCGATGGGGCCAAAGATTTTTTAATTCTTCGCAATTGTTAAAAATTTTTTCTTCATCTTTGCGAAAAACATTTTCGGTAAATGATATATTGGCTGTTTCTGAAACATTGGCTACCTCTAATTCTTTTAATTGATTTACATAATCTAAAATATCTGAAAAATCTTTTTGAAATTTTTCAAGTTCATTTTCGCTTATATCTAAATACGAAAGCCGAGCTATTCTTTTTACATCATCTTTAGAAATCATATTTGATTAAAAATTATATAATTAAACCTAATTTCTCTAAATAATACCTTAAATGTTGGCGTTATGCAACTTACGATATAAAATCTATAAACCACTTCCAGCTCATTTTAAGGTATTCTAAAAATTCTTGTGGCATTGATTGTCCTTCGCTCTTAAATTCATTAAATGTTGCGGGCATATTTTCTGAAAACCAAGCTTCGGTTTGATGCCAAGCTTTTTCACAAGCGGGAATAATATTTTTTTGAATTTGTTCTAACCAATCTGGCCAATTTTTTTCTATCCAATCTTTCGTAGAATTATAAAATTGTTTAACATCATCGGTTTGAATTTGAGCATAAACTTGATGAGGATAAAAATCTATCAACATTAAAACAAACAAAACATTTATAACTAAAATATATTTAAATTTTGGAGCTGGCATAGTTATAGATTTATTAAATCTAAAGCTTGATTGATTCTTAAAAGGCATTTTTCTTTTCCTAAAATTTCAGCAACCTCAAATGGCCCAGCTGAATTTTTTTTACCAGTTAAGGCCACCCTTAACGGCCAGAGTAAATTTCCGCGATTATCCATTTTTTCGGCTACTGGCATTAATTCTTCTTCTAGTCTTTTTTTATTAAAGTCGGCAGGATCTATATTCGTCAAAATTTCCTTCGAAATTTCTAATGATTTTATCAATTCTTCTTTGGACATATCCTTCCATATTAAAAGTTCGGGTTCATATTTTAATTCAGAAACAAAAAATAAATCAGTTAATGCAATTATATCAGAAAGTTTTTTTAAGCGCTCTTGTTCTAAGGCAGCAATTTTGATCAAATCATTAAAAATAATTGATTCGCCAGTTGCTTTAATAATATACAAGTCAGCGGCTTTTTCCTCTATAAATCCAGCTTTTTCCCAATAAGGAATTAACATTTCAGTCAATTCTGGCAAAGATTTTTTACGAATATAAAATCCATTCAGCCAATCTAATTTTTCTAAATTAAAAATTGCTCCTGATTTTTGAATTTTTTCCAAAGAAAAATCTTGAATAAGCTCCTCTAAAGAATATATTTCTTTTTCTGTACCGGGATTCCAGCCCAAAAAGGCAATAAAATTTATCAGGGCCTCAGGTAGATAGCCATCTTCTTGATAATCTTTAACCGATGTTTTGTTATCGCGCTTGCTTAATTTTTTCTTGTCGGGTCCTAAAATTAAAGGAATATGGGCATATTGGGGTGCTTCAAATCCTAGTGCCTCTATTAAAAGAAGCTGTTTAGGCGTATTGCTTAAATGTTCATCTCCTCTAATAATATGACTAATTTTCATTTCCGCATCATCAACAATAACCGTAAAATTATAAAGCGGGTTATCTAAATCTTTAGCAATAACAAAATCTCCCAAAATGTCAGAATTAAACTCAACTGACCCCTTAATAATATCTTTAAAAATAATCTTGCGATTGGGAGGGCACTTGAAGCGAATTACGCTCGGTTGCCCTGCTTTTTTAAAATTATGTATTTGTTCTTGGGTAAGATTGCGACACTTGCCTCGGTAAACAGGAGCTTCTCCAATAGACATTAAATACTGCTTTTCTGCTTCCACATCTTCTTTTTTGCAAAAACAATAATAGGCTGTCCCTTGAGTAAGCATTTGTTCAAGATATTTTCTATAGATTAATTTTCTTTCGCTTTGGCGATAAGGCGCATAGGGACCTATATATTTTATTGAGTAATTGGTGTCAAAAATTTGGTTATCTGATAAAACCGGTCCTTCGTCCCAATTAATTCCAAGCCATTCAAATACTTTTAATAATTCATATTCCCACTCTAATCGAGAACGCTCTTTATCTGTATCTTCAATACGAAGAATAAATTGACCATGTTGTTGCCGGGCAAATAAATAATTAAATAAGGCCGTTCTTAAGCTCCCGATATGAATATGACCGGTTGGCGAGGGAGCAAATCGAGTTCTTGTATCAGCTAATTTTTTTTCAAACATATTTTTTACTTCTTTAAAAATTCAATTATATATTGGGCAATTTTAGAAGCTGCTTCTGGCTTGCTAAATTTTTCCGCAGCCTTAGCCATTAATTCTAAATTGCCATATTCATATAAATCAACAACTTTTTCTAAAAAAAAGTTAGGGGTGCAATTTTCTTCTTCCAAAACAATTGCGGCGCCCGTCTTAGCATAAGCATAAGCATTTTTTACTTGATGGTTTTGCGCTGATTCGGGCAAGGGTATCAATATGCTTGGTTTATGAAATGCGGCAATTTCAAAAATTGTTCCTGCCCCCGCGCGGCTAACCACGCAATCAGCCAAAGCCATTGAATATTTTATTTGTTCTTCGGTTAAAAAGGGGTAAAAATGGTATAAATTTTGCAATTCTTTGGGCACAAAAGAAAGAACATTAATTCGCGCTGTTTCAAAATCTTTATAACCGGTTTGATGAATAATTTCAAATATTTTTAAAAGTTTAGACAAAATTTGCAAAATTAAATCATTAATTCTTGTGCTGCCTTGCGACCCCCCCAAAAACAATAAAATTGGTTTATTAGACTTAATTCCCATTTCCTTTTTAGCAGAATTTAAGTTAACTTGCAAAAGCTCGGGGCGAATAGGATTGCCAACACTAACCATTTTTTCAGCTGGAAAATAAGCAGTTTCTTGGATAGAAAAAGAAACAAAAATAATAGGACTAATATGACTAATAATTTTATTAGCTAAACCCGGTTCAACATCTGATTCATGTAAAAAAACAGGTATTCCTAAAAACCAACCCCCAATTGCTGCCGGAAGAGAACCATAGCCGCCTTTACAAAAAATTAAATCTGGGGCTGTAAAAAATAAAATCAAAAAAGCTTGAATAGTTCCTAAAGGAATTTTTATAAAAACATCAAAAATGTTTTGTAATAAAGCAAGCGGATTTAAATAACGGCGAATTTTTCCAGAAAGAATAAAATATGTTTTAATTCCTTCGTTAAAAAATGTTTTAGATGAAAAATCATCCTCTGGTCCAAGATAGGCTAATTCAATATTTTGCTCTTTCTTTTTAATTTCTCGTGCTACAGCCACGATTGGGAAAATATGTCCGCCTGTTCCCCCGCCAGCAAAAAATATTTTCATAATATCTTAATTTTCTAAATTTATATTTTATAGTATATATTTGTATTATATAATATTTTTCATTGTTTCAATAGTGATATAAATAAAAAATTTAAAAACAAAGCTAATCTTCTTTAATTTGAGTTGAAATTTTCAAAAGAATACCACAGCTTATCAATTCAAAAATAGTATGGGTACCACCAGCCGTAATAAAAGGCAATGGTGTTCCGCTTAACGGCAAAAGACCAGTCATGGCGCTAATATTAACAAGAGCTTGAATAGTAATCCAAGAACCAATACCAATAGCAACTAATTTATTAAAAGAATCTGCGCTTTTTTTAGCAATTGTAAAAGCAGTTATTGTAAAAAGAATAAAGGCGGCCAATAAGAAAAAACAGCCGATAAATCCAGTTTCTTTTGCAAAAATAGCGAAAATAGAATCAGAAGTAGCTTCGGGCAAAGTATTTAATTTTTGAGCACTTGAGCCTAATCCTTGTCCCAAAAGACCACCCGAACCAATTGCTATCAAGGACTGATTAATATGATAACCAGCACCCAATGTATCTTGAGATGGGTTTAGAAAGGTTAAAAATCTTTCTAAACGATATGGTTCAAAATATATCATTGCGCCAATTAATAAAATACCGGCTATCCAAATCGCAAAATTATACCGAAGAGGCGTATCGGCAGAAAAGAAAATAAGGCAGGCAATTCCAGCAATAATTACTAAAGTGCTCAAATTAGATTGACAATATAGGGCTATCGCCACTAAAATTAAAACCATTATAAAAGGAAATAATTTTTTTTGAACTGGCCGACGGCTGCTTAAAATAGCAGCTAAATATAAAATAGTGGCTAATTTTAATAATTCAGAGGGTTGAAAAGTAAAAATTTTAAGGTCTATCCAGCGGGTTGCTCCCCCTTCATTAACAGAAAGCCCGGGAATAAAAACAGCAAACATTAATAAAAAAGCAAAAATAAAAATTAAAAAGCTGTATTTTTTATAAAAATTTAGAGGAATAAAATAAGCAATTATACCAAGAAATAATCCCGGAATAATTCCTTTAATTAATTGATTAAATAAATAATGAATTGGCGATTTTCCGCTTTTAAGAGCTAAAGGGGCTGAGGCAGCGGTAATTGCCAAAACTCCTATTATTATAAAAAGGCAGATTGATATTAAAAGTGTAAAATTAGGTTGTTTATGAAATTGACGATTTGCCATATTCACGGATATATTTTTTAAATAAATCTCCTCTTTCTTTATAATTCTTAAAAAGACCGAAACTTGGCGAAGCGCAAGATAATAAGCAAATTTTACGGGGCTCAGTATATTGATAACTAAGTTTTACCGCCTCTTCCATATTATTTACAAAAACATGATTAAATCTCTGGCGAAGTTTTGGATTTATACCCTGCCATATTTTTTTACCAGAATTAGGAAATAAAATTAAAGTTTTTAAGTTTTTTCTTTTTTCTAAGTCTTGAGAAAGTTTCTTAAAATCTATCCCTCGGTCATATCCTCCCAATATCAAAGTTTGAACATCGGAACCTAATGTATCTAAAGCAAAAATAGCTGCTTCGGGAATTGTGGCAATAGAATCATTATAAAAATGAATGCCTTGAAATTGCCCAACATATTCAAGGCGATGTTCTAATGGTTTAAAACTTTTAAGAGCTCTTAAAATATTGGCTTGGTTTATTTTAAATATATTAGCAATTGCAAAAACAGCGCTTAAATTATCAGAATGAGTAATTGTTTTTAATTTTGGATATTTATTGAAAAACTGAATGTATCTTTGAGAATCAATCGGAATTTTTTTAGAAGAAACTTTTTGAGCTAAATTTTTAATCAATGGAAATTTAGGATTATATATAAAATAATCTGATTTTTTTTGAAAAAGCGCGATATTTGCTTTAGCGTTAAAATATTCTTTGAAATTTTTATAATAATCAAGGTGTTCAGGGTAAATATTAAGAAAAACAGCAATAGTCGGACTAATTTTTAAGAATTGAAGTTGATGAGAAGATAATTCATATACAACCAAATCGGTCTTTTTTATTTTATCTAAATAAGATAAGGCTGGAATTTCAATATTGCCAAGTAAATAAGCAGAATAACCATTTTTTTTCAAAATATGATAAATTAAAGAGGAGGTAGTGCTCTTCCCTTTTGTTCCAGTAACGCCAATAATATTAGCTGGACAATTTTCAAAAAATAATTCAGTTTGACTTGTAATAATTGCATCTTTTTTTAGATATTTTTTTATTTTTTCATATTGAATGCCGGGAGATTTTATAATGACATCAAAATTTTTAAGAGAATCTAAATAATTTTTACCGCCATAATATTTTAAGTAAGGAGCTTCTGCAAGGATTTTTTCAATTGATTTATCTAATTCAAAAATTGATTTTTGGTCAGCTATAGCAATAAGTTTATTAGGAAATTTTTTACGTAAAAAATTAAAGGTGTCTAATCCTTCTTGACCAATTCCTAAAATAACTAAATTTTTATTTTGAAAAGTATTTATTTTCATTTTCTTTAATTTACCATAGATAAGCTAAAGAAACAAATAAAAACGCTAAAAGCGTCTCTATTTTATTTAAAAATTAGAATTAAAATTTAATTTGCCGGCGATAATTAAATTTTTTAGGAATATTATTTTTTGTATCCCAATTATTCATTAATTTTTGAGCTTCTTTTTCCCAATTTTTATTTTTATTTATAAAATTTTCGGCAAAAAATTCTAAAAGATATGGTTGTTCTATGTCTCTAATGACATTTTTCTTCCAACTTAAATACATTGCTATATTAGCTTCATCTTTAGTTCCAACGCATTCCCATGGCTTAACCTCTTTTTCTCCAATAAGTTGGAATAAAATTGGCAATAATTCTGGTTTGTTAAAAAGGTCTTCGTTATTAAAAATATTTTTTAACGTTTGAGTTGGCGCAAATGGATATAAAACCATATAAACAAAAAGGCATTTAGGGCAAGCGCCGCACCAGCGTCCTAATTTTGTTTTTGTGCCGGAATAAGTTTTTTCTGCTTCATTGCAACTTAAAAAAATTGGTAGTATTTCTTTTAGGTTTGCAAAAATATTGGCAATTTGCAATTCATAAAGCGGCCTCAAAAGACTAAAATATTCTATATTTGAGCTTAAATATTTTTTTAAGTATTCGCGGAATTTATTTTCAAAATCTAAAGTTTTGCTATATTGGTGATTAATTTCTTCTCCTAAATATTTTAAATTACCCTCGTTGCTGCTTTTTTCGTTGCTTAAAATAATATATTTTTTATTAAATAATACTGCTGCCAAAACAGATAAAAAAGATAGATATGCTACAAAAGGCGTATGTCCATTTAAAAAACCTTGCTGATTTAATTCTAAAAGCTGGGAATCTATTTTTCTTTCTGCAATTATATTATTTTTAACTCCCAAAACTTGTAATCCTTTTAATGCTGCTGGAATTGGATTAAGCATAAAGCAAGCAATGTTTTTTTTATATTTGCTTAATAGATATAAAGAAGCAAAAGAATCTTTTCCCCCGCTTATTGGCAAAAGAATATTTTGAGTAGAGACCTGGTATAATTCCGGTTTTGCTTTTCTTTGAGAAACAATAATTTTGAAAAAATTATGTTTTTTAAAATTTATTTTATTTTCAAAAAAATATTGCCCCAATCCTCTATATAGTAATTCTTCCCACCAAGCGATTTGCTTATTATCTAACTCGCCGCATTTTATATTTAAAATTGGCGAGGCAAAAGCTTTCCAATAGCTAAAAGATTCAATTATTCCTAAATTAAAAACCAAATTATCTAAAATTGATTTTCTAATTTTTTTAGCCGAGGCAGGCACATTTTTAATTTTAACAACTGGCTTAAATTTATATTTTTGCGCGCTAAAATTAAAAACTATTTTGAAATCAGAGCCAACAAATGACCACTTATAAGAATTATAACAAAACTCCGGAAATTGTTTTCTAATAATGGCCGGAGTTAATTTGGTATTTTTTTTAACCATAATATTTTTACATCAATAATTGAATGCTTACTCCTAAAATTGCTAAAACAACGCTAATAATCCAAAAACGCATCACAATCTGAGGGGCCGTCCAGCCAATGGCTTCTAAGTGGTGATGAATGGGGGTAGATAACCATAGTTTTTTATGCCAAATTTTTTTAGAAAACAATTGTAAAATAACTGAACCGGTTTCAATTACTAAAACACCTCCAATAATTGGCAAAACAAAAACAGAATTAGTAATAAAGGCTACTGCTGTCATGGTCATTGTTAAACCTAAAATTCCTGTTTCGCCCATATAGAATTTAGCTGGCGGAATGTTAAACCACAAAAAACTAAATAATGTTCCTAAAATGATAGCGCAAAACGCGGCTAAATCAATTTTACCCTGAAAAAGAGCAATAACTGTAAAGGCGCCAAAAATAGAAGCAAAAACACCGCCTGCTAACCCATCTAATCCGTCTACCACCCCACTCGCCCAAGATGCTAAGCTTACAATTACATAAAGCAAAATATACCCAACTCCTAAATGAATAGCCGTACCCTCTGGAAAATTACCAATAAGAGGGACCCGAATAGAATCCCACCCTAATTTATAATAAAACCAAAAACCACCAATAAGACCAATTATAGTAACCAAAGCGAACCGCATCTTAAAAGTAAGTCCGCCGCCAATATATTTTCCTTTGCCATAAACAACTAAAATGTCATCTACTAATCCGATAATAGAAGCTGTAATTAAAGCAAAAATTGGAATCCATGTTTGCTCTCGGCTTAAAAAATTAAGTTTTTTAAGCCACCAAATGTCGGTTATTTGTCCCAATAATAAACCTAATAAAATAAGTATTAAAACAGTAACCCAAATAACTAACCCCCCGCCTCGCGGAACCGTTGTTTCTCTTTCTTTGTGTAAACTTAAAAAAACTTCCGCATCTTTGCCATCAATTGTTTTGGCGCGGGCTTCTTTTTTCCAGAATTTTATTTTGTATAAATATTTTACTAAAAAATTACCAATAAGAATCGCTATTATGGATGCCCCTATGGCTAAAGATAAAATTTTAATCGCTTCAAAGGCTGTATTAGTCATAACTTTACCAAATATATGAATTTTTTAACCAATTTTCTAATTTTTTAGCTTCTTTAAATCGTCCATTCTTTCCGCTCGCTCCCAAAATAATATTAATCAAATAAGTATCTTGATGATTAACTAAATATAAATCGGGAGGATTTAATACTAATACAATACACCCATTTGCTGCTTTTGTGTAGCCTGTTTTTCCCCATAAATAATCTGAACCATTTTCTAAAAGCAAATTCGTATTTTCTAATTTTTTATAAAATTTTCCATTGATATAATATTCCAATTCCGAATACGAACATATTTTAGGAATTAAGGGTTGATTATTTAAAATATAAACTAATAATTTTGATAAATCTCGCGCTGAAGATTTATTAATATTTTTTAGATTATCATCATCTAATCCGCTGGGATTATAAAAAATTGTTTTATCCATTTGAAGCGCCTTGGCTTTTTTATTCATTAAGGTTATAAATTCTCCTTGAGGAAGCTGACTGGCTAAAACATTTGCCGCGCTATTATTAGATTCTATAAGCATAATATAAAGTAAATCTTTGACAGTAGCATTTTTTAAGGTATTTATTGAACCGCCATAAGCCGTAATTTCAATAAGATCATTTGGCTCAAAATTTATTTTTTTATCTATCCCATATTCTTCAATGGCAACAACGGCAGTCATTAATTTTGTTAAAGATGCCAATGGGTTAATTTGGTCAATATCTTTGGCATAAAGCATTTTTTCGCTGTCTTTTTTAATATTTACTAAAAGAGATAAAACAGCGTTCGCTTCTAAATTTGGATTATAATAATCATTATTTTTAAGGGGCCTAAAAAGAGAAACATCGTTATAATTAAGGAATAAAATTGTGTTAACATTTAAGGAGGGGCTGGTTTGACTGCTGGCCATATTTATAAATCCAATTAACAATAAAATAAATAAAATAATAAAAAAAGGAATATTTTGCCTCCCTTTTACTAATTTTTTAATTATTTTTTGAAAAATATTTTCTTTTTTCTTAGGGCTGTTCATTTCTTTTGATAATTTTCTAATTCTTTAATTTTTTCTTCCAGGTCATAAATTTTTTCTTTTAATTCTACCATTTTATTTTCCCGGTTAATGAAAATATTGCTAAAATCTTTTAATTCCTTAATTTTTTCTTCTAATTCTTTATTTTTATTTTCTAATTCTTTAGTTCTTTCCTGAATTTGCCTTTCTAAATCATCGTTTAATTCTTTTAATGCCCGAGTACGAGCTTGTACTTTTATCTCCAAAATAGTGTTAGCTTCTTCAAGTTGTTTATTAAGTTCAAATAAGCATTGATTGCTTTCTTTTAATTCGCGGGTGCGGTCATTTAACATTTTTTCAAATTCATCTTTTTGATTAGCCAAACGATTGACATATCTTATAAGTAAAAATCCCATTGTCACTATAAGCGCAAAAGCAATTAGCTCAATGACTTCACTTGATTTTAATTCTGGAAAAATAATTAAAGAGGCCAACAAAATAAAAACTGCACCAACCATAATGTCGGTAGTAATAATAGTTTGAAAAATAGATTTTTTTTCTATATTTATAAAACTAAAAATTAAAAGATAAATTGGGATAAAAATATAAAAAACTGATAAAATGCTGCTGATATTTTCAAATGAAAAGAAAAAATATAAAAAAATTAAACCATAAATTCCGAAAATTAAAACAGTGTAAGTAAAAATTTCTTTTCGTTTTTCTTTAGGTTGGTCTCTAAAAAATAAAGTACTTATAAAATTATACATTGTAACAAACAAAAGAATAATTACAAAAAATATAAATGCATAATCCAACCAAACATTAATAGTATTAGGTTCATACAAAAATATTTGCTTTAAGATTGTATTGGGATTATTAAAAAAAACAAGGCCTAATGAGATTACATAAATTAAATAAAGCCAAATTTTTTGTTTAGGAAGTTTACAAAATTCTATAGAAAAATGATATAACAAGGCAGGAATTAAAAATACAGCTAATGGCAATATTTTAATAGTAAAATTTATTCCAATAAAACCAAGCCCTATGTCATAGACTTTCAATGAAGCTAAAATGCTGAGCATCCAAAAAAATTGTGAAATGCCTATTAGTAATAAAATTAAGCCAACCCTGTTCCTTTCCTTTGAGAAAAATAAATAAATACTAATGATTAAAATTAGAAAACTGCTAGGTATTAAAAACCAAAGAAAAATAGGTAGGTTTATCATACTAATCTAAATAAGCTTTAACTTTTTTTAAAATTTCGTTGGGATCATAATTTGATTTAATTATATATTCTTTAATGCCAAGCGCAAGGGCTCTTTCCCGCGTCTCTTTATCGTCAAAATTAGACATTACCACAACTGGAATATTAGTAGTAATTTCTTTTTGGTCTTTAATTTTCTCTAAAAAACTTAAACCATTTTCTTTTGGTAAAAGAATATCCAAAATAATTAAATTAGGAGATGCTTCTTTGGTAATTTTTACTCCTTCATCAACATCTATAGCTGAAAAAACTTGATACCCTTCTTTTTCAAACTTTAAACGATACATTTCTGAAAGTATTTTTTCGTCTTCAATAATTAATATTTTTTTCATATTTTTTATTAACACCGCAATTTAGAGAAAAACTCATAAATTTAAAGGCGTTTGATTATTTTTTATTATTAAAATTTACTCAAATTATTAAATTTTCTTATTGGTTCTTTTTTATAAGCATAACAACCAACATTGATTCCAAAATTAGGACCATAACAAATCCATAACCATGAACTAAAACCAGAATCTATTATTGGACCAGCTGTGCCGCTTAAACATAGTTTTGAAGTTGGCATTGACTCAAAAGAATATCCATTAGCGTCGCCACATTGAGCATTTATCTTTTTATATGCATAACAGCCCACCCTACCCCCATCATTAGATCCGTTGCAAATCCATAACCATAAATTATATTCTGAATTATTAATAATTTGACTCTCTGTCCCTTG
>CALMWW010000069.1 GCA_937870835.1 uncultured bacterium | reverse complement strand
GGTCGCGTCTATGTGGGGATTTTTGTAAAGCGATTCAACGGCTTCGCGACACTCTTTGACCAATTCCTCGCCACTATGACGCATTAAAACATCAAAATGGTATCGTTCCCACGCGCCGGTGAAAATCAAATCTTTTGCGCCAATACGAACAAGATCGTCATGCTTTCTTGATAATTGCTTCAAAAACAGAAACAAAGTAATTTGCTCTATTTGGTCGGTCGGCATTGCCACCTTACCAACAATAATTTGGCGCAGGTCGGCAATAACTTTATTTAATTCTTGAGGTTTAGTTGACATAGGCAATATTGGATTCTTTTATATAACTCACTACTTTTTCCACTTCGTCGCGATTTATTCTGCCGACAGGGACAATTCCGCCAAAAGTTTGGTCGTCAAGCACGCTCAAATTACCTTTTTCAAGCGCGTGGCGATAATCGGGATTAGTAAGGTAGCATTGATAAATATTCTCAAAATAGTTCAGTTTTTCGTAAGGCGTGCCGGAATAGACGAGTTTAAATTCTTCAAAGCCCTCGTTCATTCTGTCGTATTTATCCGGCAAGCGTTCAATGAAGCCCGCGGCTTTGCGCAAAAAATCAGCAAGACCGTTTGAGGTTTGATACGCTTTGCGAAGCGATTCCAAAGAGAAATAGTATTTTGGCTTTTCAAGCAATTTTTCTTTGGCGATTCGTTCTGTTTCGTCCACATCGTTGTTTTCAAGAGCAGATTCAAAATCTTTATCTTGACCCATTAAATCTTTAACCGATTGCTCAAAATGATTGCGGTATGCTTCGCGATCAACTTTCATGCAATCATCACCGATTTGAATTTGGTTATCTCTCACCAAAAAATCAGTTCCAACATAAATATAATTGCCATGAGCAACGGCGATCGGCGGTTCGCCTGGCTCTGGTTCGGGTTTTGGCTCCGGTTTTGGTTGCGGTTCAGGAATTGGTTTTGGCGTGGCTTCTTTGCCAACTGGTAATTTTAACGGTTCAGTATAGTCGTATTCTTCTTCAAAGTATTCGCAAACACCGAAGAAATCTATCAAATGATAAAAATCTTTTTCAATATTTTGTCCGGTAAGCTCGTTTTTGAAAGTATGCCGTCTTGTACCTCTGCCTTTGATTTGAACAAAATCGCTCACCGAAAAAATCGGCTTCATTAAAACGACATTCAAAAGGTCAGTGCAGTCATAGCCAGTCGTCATCATATTGACGGTAACGGCTATGCGAGTATTGCCCAACTGATTATTTCTATATTTTTTCGTAAGCTCCTGACTGCCGACAACATTGCTGGTAATTTGGCGAGCAAAAACTCCGCTATGGCCTGAATATTTTCCGGGCCAGTTTTTGTCGGCCGCTTCGTTCAGAATGCGGGCAATTTTTGAGGCGTGATTTTGCGATATGCAATAGATAATTGATTTGCCTATTTCGCCAGTGATCGGGTCTTTCTTGGCGGTTTTCAAAAACTCATCAACAATCAAGCGATTTAAACTATCGGAAAATACTTTGCGCTCAAGTTGGCGGATTTTGAAAGTTTCTTCTACTTGCTCGCCGGTTATCTCATCAATAAAAGCGTCCTGCCAGCCTTCTTGGGACTGCATTTGATTGGTTTTGTCGCTTCGCTTGTCGTAAATGACAGGATTAACCAAATAAGGCGGTTTATGAGTAACCGCATCTTTTAAGTCAAAACGAAAAGTCGGCTCGCCCGATTCACAGCCAAAAGTTTTATAAGTATCTTGCAAAACTCTTTTTTCCAATTTGCGAGGGTCGGTTTCAATCAGTTTCTTTTCATCAATTCCTTTCAGATAATCTTTTGGCGTGGCAGTAAGGCCGATTTTCGCTCCTTGAAAATACTCAAAAATTGCCCGATTGTTTCCGTAAATACTGCGATGAGCTTCATCGGAAATGAGCAAATCAAAATCAAACTGACTAAAATATTTCAAAAAGTTTT
Source organism: uncultured bacterium (assembly GCA_937870835.1). GTDB lineage: Bacteria > Patescibacteriota > Minisyncoccia > Minisyncoccales > Minisyncoccaceae > UBA6220. Next base: position 815 of record CALMWW010000069.1, on the reverse strand, counting down.
GATTGTAGGACAAACTTTGAATTGTTGCGATGACTACTTGATTTTGAAGCGCCTGCTCCTTGTTTTCTTTAAAAATAGCGACGTTATATTCCTTGAGATAAGAGCTGATATTTTGACTGGCTTGGTCGGCAAGCTCTATGCGATCAACCAAAAACAAAATCCTACTCGCGTTACCGGTTTTCAGAAATAATTTGATAAACGCGGCGGCAAGTAAAGTTTTTCCGGTTCCGGTCGCCATTTCTAAAAGAAAACGACGATTGCCCTCATCAAATTTGCTCGAAATAGTAGTGATAGCGTCAAGCTGATAATCTCGCAAAAACTTTCTGTCTACTTCGGCAACAGCTCCCTGACTTTGCACGATCCAATCATCTTTTATATCAATGCCGGACAAAGGCATTGCGGTTGTCGCGGTCAATAATTTTGTTAAATCTTTTTGCGTTGGAAATTTTAAAATGATTTTTTCGGCATTTTGGTTTAAATCCCAAAAATAATGTGTGTCGCCGTTGCTCAAAATAACAAAACGGCATCTTTTTGCTTTAGCGTAATCCTCGGCTTGTTTTTTTCCGACAACAGGGTCTTTGCTTCCAGATTTTGCTTCCAAAACAGCGAGAGGAAATCCCTTTGTGTCTAAAAGCAGATAATCAATAAAACCTTTGCCGTGTTCAAAATCATCGCCCAAACTTTCTAAATTGACGTTGCCTTCAACTTCAATATTTCGAGCGCCTGTTTTGTCATCAAAAAATCTCCAGCCAGTTTCTTGGAGTAGTTCGTTTATTTTTAGTCTTGCTTTGGCTTCTTTTTGCATAATTTCTACT
>CALMWW010000068.1 GCA_937870835.1 uncultured bacterium | reverse complement strand
AACCAGCGCAAACTCTTGACAAATATTTTAAATTCAGATAAATTATTAACTATCAATGATAAACAAAAAAGACATAATCAAAAAACAGAAGCGGCGTTAAAAAAATAATCACCAAAACTTTGGTTATTATTAAAAGCCGCGTGAAGCGTCTTTTTTATTTGCGGAAAGTTGTTTAAAAAGTGAATAAGTTTTTAAGAATAAAGTTATTATTTGCTAATCAAAAGTTTTTATTTTAAGGGTATATGGTGGATGCCTTGGGACCAAAAGCGATGAAGGACGTGGCGTAGCTGCGATAAGCCTCGGGGAGGTGTTAGCAACCTTTGATCCGGGGATTTCCGAATGGGGAAACCCACTCTCCCAAAATGAGAGTATCAAGCTTGTCTTGAAGCAAACCCGCTGAAGTGAAACATCTCAGTAGGCGGAGGAAAAAGAAAACAATGGAATGCATAATTCCGCATTCCCCAAGTAGCGGCGAGCGAACGGGGAGAAGCCCAAACCCATCAGTGTTTACACTAATGGGGGTTGTAAGAAGATAGCGTCTATTAAGTTAGAGAAAGTCAACAAGTTAATTTAATTAGCTGAATCTCTCTGGAAAGAGGAACCATAGACGGTGATAGTCCAGTAAGCGAAAATTAAATTACACTTTTTGCTATCTTTCTTGAGTACCAGCGAATCACGAAAAGTCGTTGGGAATCCGGCGGGACTACCCGCCAAGGCTAAATATAATTTGGTCACCGATAGTGAACCAGTACCGTGAGGGAAAGGTGAAAAGCAGCCCGGTGAGGGCGGTGAAATAGAACCTGAAACCATACTACCCACAAAGAGTCAGAGCTGAGCAATTTTTATTGCTTGGTGATGGCGTGCTTTTTGCAGAACGAGCCAACGAGTTTTTTTAATCAATTTGTCTAAGCGCTTCTGGCGCGGAGGCACAGGGAAACCGAGTCTTAAAAGGGCGAATAAAAATTGGTTGAAAAAGACCCGAAGCCAGACGAGCTTGCCATGAGCAGGATGAAGCTTTCAGAAATGAAAGTGGAGGTCCGAACCCGTATGTCGTTCAATTCATTGGGATGACTTGTGGTAAGGAGTGAAAAGCTAATCGAGTTTGGTAATAGCTGGTTCTTCCCGAAATAGTTCTAGGACTAGCCTTGTTTCAACACATCTTGGAGGTAGAGCGCACTGGAAGAGGTACCGTGGCTTCGGCTAGGTATCTTTACCAAACTCCGAATGCCAAGATGCTGGAAACAGGAGTCAGACTGCGGAAGCGAAGTCCCGTAGTCGCGAGGGGAACAACCCAGACCATCATCTAAGGTCCCTAAATCTGGACTAAGTGTTAGTAAGGAGGTGAAATTTCATAGATAGCTAGGAGGTTAGCTTAGAAGCAGCTATCCTTTAAAAAGTGCGTAACAGCTTACTAGCTAAGAAGTTTTGCGCCGAAGATTTCCGGGACTCAAGTTCAGTACCGAAGATATGGCTTCACGCAATTTATTGTGTGAGGGGTAGGGAAGCGTTCTTATTGCACTGAAGCGGAATTGTAAAATTCCGTGGAGCGATAAGAAGTGAGAATGTTGGCATGAGTAACCACAATTATGGTGAGATTCCATAACGTCGTAAACCCAAGGTTTCCTTAGCAATGAAGATCATCTAAGGGTTAGGCGGTCCTTAGGAAAAGCCGAAAGGTTTATCTGATGGACAGCCGGTTAATATTCCGGCCCTTTAATATCTTTCCGAAGGGTGACGCAACTTAGTAGTTTGGGCAGATTATTGGATTTCTGTAGGGTATTTAAGGAGCAATCCAAGAATACACTTGAAGTCCGGTTCGCGCCGGGCAAAATCAAATGAGCAAGTTGACCAGAAAAACCCGTAGGGTTAAAGGTATTAAATCCGTACCGTAAACCGACACAGGTGGGTGGGCACAAGTGTGCCAAGACGAACAAGTGAAAGATCCTAAAGGAACTCGGCAAAAAAGTGATCGTAACTTAGGAATAAGATCTGCCTTCTTTTAGCAATAAAAGAAGGCCGCAGCGAACGTCTCTCTAGCGACTGTTTATCAAAAACACAGGTCCCTGCTTAATTCGTAAGAGGAAGTATAGGGGCTGAGGCCTGACCAGTGCCAGAGTGTTAAAAGTGACGGTTGCTTCGCTCTTGTTTCAGAAGCGATACTGAGTTTCTTTAATATTTAATTCGTTTATATGTTTATATTTTGATTAGATAAATAACTTTAGAAAATTTTAAGATTCGTGGTCTTATTATAGAAATAGGTAAGACATTGCGATTAGTAAAAGGAACTCAGAGTTGTTTGTGGTACAGGAGCGGAGCAGCTGATTGCTCAAAGCCTCTGGTGAACGTCCGCGGTAACTCTGACCGTGTTAAAGTAGCGTAATCCCTTGTCGGGTAAGTTCCGACCCGCATGAAAGGTTTAACGACTGGAGAACTGTCTCTAGGATCTGCTTGGTGAAATCGCAATAGGGGTGAGAATGCCCCTTACCTGTGGCTAGACAGGAAGACCCCGGGAGCTTTACTATACCCTGGCATTGAATTTTGATGTCAGATGCGTAGCATAGGTGGGAGACTTTGAAGTTATGGTTCCGGCCATAATGGAGTCGCCAGTGAAATACCACTCTTTTGATGTCAGGGTTCTAACTTCATTATTTTAGTAGAATAATGGAAGACAGTGCTTGGTTGGTAGTTTAAGTGGGGCGCTTTTCTCCTAAAAAGTAACGGAGAAGTTTAAAGGTCGGCTAAATCCGGATGGAAATCGGATTGGTCCTGTAAAGGGAAAAGCTGGCTTAACTGCAAGACGGATATGTCGCGCAGATGCGAAAGCAGAACTTAGTGAACCGACCATGGTTCGTAGGACCGTGGGAGATCATCAGCCAAAAGCTACCCCGGGGATAACAGGCTAGTAGTGCCCGAGAGTCCACATCAACGGCACTGTTCGGCACCTCGATGTCGGCTCATCACATCCTGGGACTGTAGAAGGCCCCAAGGGTTTGGCTGTTCGCCAATTAAAGTGGTTCGCGAGCTGGGTTCAGACCGTCGTAAGACAGGTTGGTCCATATCTACCACAGGCGTTGAGTCTTGAGGAGAGTTGTCCTTTGTACGAGAGGATCAGGATGAACTAACCTCTGGTGTATCAGTTGTCGCGCCAGCGGCATTGCTGAGTAGCTAAGTTAGGCAGGGATAAGAGCTGAAAGCATCTAAGCTCGAAGCCCACTCCAAGATTAGGACTCTTACCCAGGTTAAAGACTATGACCTTGATAGGAGGCAGGTGTAAGTTCCGTGAGGAATTGAGCCGAGCCTTACTAATTGGGTATCACATACTTTTGATTAGCAATTATTAGCTTTATTCTTAACTATTGTTTCTTTTTTGTTTTTAATATGGGGATATTACCGAGAGTGCTCCACCCGATTCCATCCCGAACTCGGAAGTGAAATCTCTCAGGGCCGATGATAGTGGATTCCGCGAAAGTAGGTCGTCCCCGTATTAAAGACCGAAAAGAAAATAAAAAAACAGAAGAGCGACTTGCTCTTTTTTGCTTTTTTTAAAATTATGTTTATAATGTAAATGAAATGAAATTTGAATCTACACGAAAAATTTTTATAGGCATTCTTATTTTAGCGCTTTTATTTTTAGCTTTAAATTTTTGGGGAAGTTCGTCTCTAAAAAATTTTTTTTATAATCAAACTTTTGGTTTGCAAACTTTTTTACTAGAAAAGGGGAAGACCTTATCTTTTTGCCGTCAAGACCAAGTTGCGCTTAATCAACAATTAATTCAAGAAAACCAAAAACTTTTATCAGATTTAGCCGATTTAGACTCATTAAAAAAAGAAAATGAAATTTTACGGCAAGCGTTAAATATTGGTTTGGCTGGAGAATATCAAGTAATTTTTGCTGAAATTACGGCAATAAACAATTTTAATTTAAAAGGATTTGTTTATGGCGATTCTATTTTAATAAATAAAGGCAGCAACTCCGGCGTTCAAAAAGGATTTCCCGCGGTTTTAGCTAATAAAATACTTTTGGGCAAGGTTGTAGAAGTTTATCCTGATTTTTCAAGAATAGCTTTAATTACTAATAAAGACAGCGTTATAGATGTACAGGTTCAGGATAATCCAGAATATGCTTTAGCAAAAGGAGAAGGTAATCAAAAATTAATTTTAGATATGTTTCCAAAAGACAAAGAATTAAAATCTGGAACATTGGTAATAACAAGCGCTTTAGGCGGTGCTTATCCGTCTGGGCTTGTGGTTGGAAGAATTGGGGATGTTAGCGCCGTAAGCAGTGAAGCATTCCGAAAAGCTGAAATTATTCCAGTCTATGATTTAAGAACCACGAGTAAAATTTTTATTATTAAAAATGTTGTTATAACCAATGAATAAAAAAGTTTTTATATCATTTTTGGCAATTGGAATTATATTTTGCGTTTTGCAAATTTTCAAAATTAGTTTTTTGTCTTTTTTTAATATCTATTTTCCGTGGCTCGATTTAACAATTTTATTAGGTTTAATAATTTGCCTGTTTGAAGAACCAAAAGGACTATTAGGATATTTTTCCGCTTTTTGGGCTGGTTTATTTTTAGATTTAATAGTTAGTTCGCAATGGTTTGGATTTTTTACAATTTCTTTTTTATTAATTGCGTTAATAATAAAAATAGTTTTAGATAAATATGTGGGGCTTCCGTCATGGCAATGGCTTTCAAAAATTCAAAATTAAGCGGTCTGATAACGATATTGGAACAGAAGATATATTTTTAGATGCTGCCTTAGCAAAAAAACAGAGCAGCCGTAGTCCAGGCTACGGCCGAATTGAAACTGCGCTTTCTCAAAAAACCTTAAATTTAGTTTTTGGTTTTTTTATTTTAACAATTATTATATTTGCAGGTTGGACCCTATATTATGAAACTGCTCAGCATAATTTTTATTTAGCTAAAGCAGAGCGCAATAAATATATTTTTAGCAAGATTGAGGCGCAACGAGGCATTTTTTATGATAAAAATTTTAATCAATTAGTTTTTAATGAGCAAACTTTTGCTTTAGTCTGCAATTATAATAATTTGCCCGATAATCCTGATTTATTAAATATAGAAATTAATGAAATTGCTAAAATTTTGAAAATAACATCCGAAGATATTAAACAAAAAGTAGAAGAAAATTGTAAAAAAAACGTTGGCTCAGTGGTTTTATACGAAAATTTAGATTTAGATAAAGTTATTGTTATAGAAACAAAATTAGATGATTTAGCAGGATTTGATATTAAAAACCAAACAGCCCGCCACTATGATTCTGCTGAAGATTTTTCATTATTATTAGGATTTGTTTCTCGAGATAATTGGACTGGGCAAGCAGGGTTAGAAAAACAATACGACGAATATTTAAAAGAAACCCCCGGAATTCTTCAAAAAGAAAGAGGCAGTTCTAATGCTCAAGAAATTTTAGCCAAAGCGCCTGAACCGGGTAATAATTTGCTTCTAAATATTGATAAAGATTTACAAAAAATAGTTGCTCAATATCTTAGAGAGGATATTCAAAAATATAAAGCCAAGGGCGGCTCAGTGGTTATAATGAATCCTAATAATGGCGCGATTTTGAGTTTAGTAAGCTTGCCTTCCTTTGATAACAATGCTTTTAGTTCAACTTTATCAACCGATGAATATAATAAAATGCTTAATAGCGCGACAACTTCTTTTTATAATCGGGCGATTGCTGGAGAATACGCTATTGGTTCAACCATAAAACCATTATTAGCAGTTGCGGCCTTAGAAGAAGGTATTATTAATCCTCAAACAATTATTAATGATTATGAAGGGGGTATTCATTTGAGCGACAATACCTTCAAAAAAGATTGGGCAGTTCATGGCGCTGTAGATTTGAAAAAGGCTATTGCCGAATCTTGCGATACTTATTTTTATACAATTGGCGGAGGTTATCAAGGTTTTAGGGGGTTAGGAATTGAAAAAATAGTTAAGTATTTAAACGCTTTTGGATTTGGAAAAGAAACGGGCATAGATTTGCCCGGAGAAACCAATGGCCTTTTGCCAACTCCGGAATGGAAAAAAGAAAAATATGGGACGAGTTGGTACCCGGGTGATACTTATAATATTAGCATTGGACAAGGTTATTTAAAAACAACGCCATTGCAATTAGCCGTGGCTACATCGGCAATTGCTAATAGCGGAAAAATATATCAGCCCCAGATTGTTAATAGTATTTTAGATAAAAATAATAATCCTATTAAAAAAATAGATTCTAAATTAATAGCCGAAGTTCCAGTTGACATTCAACACCTTAAAGAAGTGCAAGAAGCGATGCGGGAAACCGTTATATCTCCACAAGGAACAGCGCGAGGGCTTCAATCAATGCCCATTACTTCGGCTGCTAAAACTGGCACTGCTGAAACTAGCCGAGCGGAAACTTATAATAATTTAATTACTTTGTTTGCTCCTTATGAAAATCCTGAATATGTGATTACAATTATTATAGAAAGCGTGCCTTATGAAACAGGAGTAGCAAATTTATTGGCTCGTCAAATAATGAGTTCATATTTTTCGCCATCAAAAGAAACTTTAGGGCAAGAATCGCCTTCTGCTCCAGAAGCAAATACTAATGATAGTGAAAATATACCAGCTGTTTTACCAGACGGAGAAGGCGCTCCTCCTTAAACAATGGAAATATCCGCAGAGACTTATTGTGTTTTATAGGCTTGCTTTCTAAAATAAATGTGGTATATTGAAACTACAAATAGAAAGAGAGTAAAAAATAGGCATTGCCGCTTTATTTTTTTTAATTTTTTAAAAGTTTTTAGAAAAAAAAGATTAAAAATTACCAAGCTTTAATAAATAATCAACAAAAATAAATTTTAAGATTAAACAAAAAACAAAAATAACTATGGAAGGAAAATATTTAACCAAAGAAGGCTTAGAAAAATTAAAACAAGAATTAGACCGGCTTAAAAAAGAAGAAAGAAAAAAAATCGCAGAAGAATTAAAAGAGGCTATTTCTTTTGGTGACTTATCAGAAAATGCTGCTTATGATGAAGCCAAAGAAAATCAAGCTTTTTTAGAAGGAAAAATTGCGGAATTGGAAAAAATAATCAGCACTGCCAAGGTGATTGGAGAAAATGAAAATCACGGCTGGGTGCAAGTTGGTTCTTATGTTACTTTAGATGATGGCGCTAATAAAATTACTTATCAAATTGTGGGAGAACAGGAAGCTAATCCAATGGAGCAAAAACTTTCATTTAAGTCGCCCTTAGGTCAAGCTTTATTAAATAAGCCCAAAGGCGCTTCGGTAGACATTAAAACATTAAAAGGCGCTACCACCTACAAGATAGTAGAAATTAAATAAAACTAAATAAATTATATTAAAAATAAAAAAAGGCTTTTGGAAAAAAGTCTTTTTTTGTTTTGCATATTGTCTTAATACATTGATTTTGCTATGATAGAAAAATAATAAAATAATTTAATTACTTATGTCTACTATTGAAGAAATCAGAAAAAAACGTTTGGAAAAATTAAAAAAAATTGAATTAGCTGGAGAAAATCCTTACCCTATTGAAGTAAAAAGAACTCATACTATTGAACAAGCTATTGATAATTTTTTGGTTTTAACCAAACAAGAAACAGAAGTTATTTTAGTGGGGCGTATTCGCACTATGCGTATTCATGGCGCTTTAACTTTTTTTGATTTTGAAGATGGTACTGGGAAACTTCAAGCTTTTTTAGCCAAAGATAAAGTTGGCGAAAAAGGATATGCTTATTTTGAAGAATTATTTGACATTGGCGACTTTATTGAGGTTAAAGGAGTATTATTTGAAACCAGCCGCGGAGAAAAAACTATTCAAGTGAGTGATTATAAAATGCTTTGCAAATCTTTGAGGCCCTTGCCTGAAAAATGGCATGGACTTAAAGATGTTGAAGAAAGATTTAGAAAGCGTTATTTAGATTTACTATTTTCACCAGAAGTAAAACAAAAATTTATTATTCGGTCTCATTGTATTACTGAGTTAAGAAATTTTTTGAATTCCCATGGTTTTTTAGAAGTAGAAACTCCTATTTTACAAACTCTTTATGGCGGAGCGCGGGCGAGACCATTTAAAACCCATCTTAATGCGATGAATATGGATGTTTTTTTGCGAATATCTCCAGAATTATACCTTAAAAGATTATTAGTAGGTGGTTTTGAAAGGGTTTATGAAATTGGTAAATGTTTTAGAAATGAAGGTGTGGATAAATTCCATAATCCTGATTTTACAATGTTGGAATTTTACGCTGCCTATATGGACTATAAAGAATTAATGAAATTTACCGAAGAATTAATAAAGACGGTTTTAATTAATACATTAGGAACAACCAAAATAAAATATGATGGTCAAGAAATTGATTTTGGGCAAGAATATGAAAGAATTGAATTTTATGCCTTATTGCAAAAATACACTGGCCTTAAATATGAAGAATTAAACGAAGAAGCTTTGAAAAAAAAGGCGATAGAAATGGGAATTGAAATACCCGAGGGAGCAGATAAAGCTAATACAGCCGATGAAATTTATAAAAAGTTTTGTCGTCCAAAAATTATTCAGCCAACCTTTATTATTCACCATCCTTATGGTTTTCAGCCCCTAGCAAAAGCCTTAAATTCCGAAAAATTAGCGAGCTTTCAAGTAGTGGTGGCCGGCGCGGAAATAGTAAATGCTTTTTCAGAATTAAATAATCCAGTAGAACAACAAGAAAGATTAAAAAATCAAGAAAAATTATTTAAACATGGATTTGAAGAAGCCCAACGCTCAGATGAAGATTTTGTAGAAGCTTTAGAATATGGAATGCCTCCAGCAGCTGGATTTGGCTTAGGGATTGACCGTTTTATTTCTATTATTACTGATTCAGGCTCATTAAGAGAAGTAATTTTATTTCCCATAATGCGCAATAAAGATTAAAATTTTTAAAAATAAATAATAATTTTATTAAAAATTATGTTAGATATTAAATTTATTAGAGATAACCCTGATGTGGTTAAAGAAGCAGTTCGTAAAAAAGGAATTGATTTTGATGTAGATAAATTGTTAAAGGTTGACCAAGAGCGTCGCCGGTTAATTCAATCAATTGAGAATTTGCGAAAAATTAAAAATCAAGCCAATAAAGAAATTCAAAATGCCAAAGATGAAGTCCATCGATTAATGATTATTACTCAAATGCAAGAATTGGACCGCAATTCTGATAATGAAGAAAAGCAATTAAAAGAAGTTGAGCAGGAATATGAACAATTAATGCTTTTGGTGCCAAATATCCCTGATGAATCTGTGCCCGAGGGACAATCAGATGCTGACAATATAGAGATTAAAAAATGGGGGAAAATTCCGCAATTTACTTTTCCTATCAAAGACCACATTCAGCTGGCTAAGGAGTTAGATTTAATTGACTTTGAAAGAGGGGTAAAGGTGGCCGGTTTCCGGGGTTATTTTTTAAAAAGAGAAGCCCTAATGCTTTGCTTAGCAATTTGGCAATATGCTTTAGAGCTTTTAATTAAAAAAGGCTTTATTCCTATGGGCGCGCCATCTTTAGTAAAGCCCGAAGCTCTAATTGGCACTGGTTATTTGCCGCAAGCAAAAGATGAGGTTTATGCAACCAGCGATGGAATGTATTTAGCAGGCACATCAGAAGTAGCGCTTATGAATTATTATGCTAATGAAATTTTATCTGAGGATGATTTGCCAATTAAATATGCTGGTTTTTCACCATGTTTTAGAACTGAAATTGGCAGTTATGGAAAAGACACGCAGGGCATTTTACGAGTTCATGAATTTATGAAAATAGAGCAAGTAGTTTTATGCCGAAATGATAAAGAAGAGTCCGTCAGTTTTCACGAAGAAATTACTCATAACGCTGAAGAAATTTTGCAAGGATTAGAATTGCCATATCATATAGTAGTTAATTGCGCCGGTGATTTAGGATTGGGGCAAGTTAAAAAATACGACATTGAATGCTGGGTGCCATCCCAAAATAAATATCGGGAAACACACTCTTCTTCTTATTTTTTTGATTTTCAAACCCGTCGTTTAAATATTCGCTACAAAACTAAAAGCGGAGAGATAAAATATGCTCATTCCTTAAATAATACTGGAATTGCGACGCCAAGAATTTTAATTCCATTATTGGAAAATAATCAGCAAAAAGACGGCAGTATCAAAATTCCGAAAGTTTTGCATAAATATCTAAATTTTAAAGAAATTAAAAGAAAAATATAATTTATAAAATTTTCATAATCAATAAATTATGGAAGACAAAAGAATTATTATTAATGGATTAGAGGTTTATTATATTGAAGAAGGACAAGGCGAACCAGTTGTAATTTTACATGGGTGGGGAGCCAATAGTCATTATTGGGAGCCAATAGCTGAAAGATTAGCGAAAAATAATTTTCGGGTTATTATTCCTGATTTGCCCGGTTTTGGCAAAAGCACTGCTCCTCGGGAAATTTGGGGCATTGATGAATATGCAAATTTTATTTTAAGTTTTTTAGAAATAATTGAAGTTAATAAATTTAATTTAATTGGGCATTCGTTTGGCGGGTCATTGGCAATTAAAATAACATCATTATCTCCTGAAAAAATTATTAAATTAGTATTATGCGACGCTGCGTTTATTAGGACAGAAAGATTAAATTTTAGGCAAAAGGTTTCTAAATTTTTAACTAAACTTGCCCCTGATTTTCTTAAAAAAGTTCCGGGTAGCCAATATCTTGAAAAAGCGGTTTATCGTTTGGCCGGGGTAACAGATTATTATCAATCCAATGGAATTATGCGAGATATTTTAAAAAAAGTTGTTAGTGAAGACACTTCGGCTTTAGCAGCGCAGATTAAAAAGCCCTGTTTAATTGTTTGGGGTGAAAATGACCAAGTAACTCCTTTAGAAGATGGATTTGTTTTGAATAATTTAGTAAAAGGTTCGGAATTAAAAATTCTTCCAGAGGTAGGGCACAATCCTTATCGCAAAAAAATACCCGAATTTTGTGAAGTTCTCTTAGGGTTTTTGAATAAAAATTAACTTAAATAAAAATGCCATATTATATTATTTTATCTTTAGCCGGTTTAGTTGTTCTATTTTTTTGGTTAGTAGAAGCAGTTCGTTGGCACTTATTTTGGCTTTATGTATGGCAGTTAAAAAATTATCATTTAGGCCGTTTCCGGGCATATTTTTCTACTGACAATGGCAAACGCGCGCTTTTTAACCCAATTTGGTGGATAAAGTTAATTTTATTAGGTGTTTCAGTTTTACTTTTTGGTTCAATATTTTTTTATGAAAAATTAACTGCTCTTGGTTTTAAACCAGAAATTTTAGTTTGGGCTATTCCGCTTATTTTTTTATTTTATATATTTGACGGCTGCCGTTCTATAATTTTATTTTTGAAAAAAAAGATTAAACTTCCTAAGCTAACGAACAAAATGTGTTTTCTTCTGCCAATTGTTTTTCTTCCTTTGGGTGTTATTGCTGTAGTCTTGGCCAAATTATTAATTACTAATATCTTTGCGCCCTCAATAGGAGTAACTCTTATACTTGTTCTTTTGTTTATACCAATTATTTTAATTTTTGATTTATTGACCCCTTTAATTGTTTCAATTTTAGTAATGCTTTTTCAACCTATTACAGTTTTGTTGCGAAACAGAATTCTTAAAAAAGCGATTGCCAAAAGAGAGACCTTGGAAAATCTTTTGGTTATTGGCGTAACAGGCAGTTATGGGAAATCATCAGTGAAAGAATTTTTAAGAATAATTTTGGGAGAATCTTTTAAGGTGGTTGCAACAGAAAAAAATATTAATTCGGAAATAGGAATTGCGGAAACTATTTTAGACAAAGTTTCTGATGAGCATGAGATATTTATTTGTGAAATGGGCGCATATAATCGGGGCGGAATTAAATTGTTAACTAAAATTACCAAACCCAAAATAGGTGTTTTAACAGGAATTAGCAACCAACATTTAGCTACTTTTGGTTCGCAAAAAAATATTATTCGCGCTAAATTTGAATTAATTGAATCTTTGCCTGATGAAGGTTTAGCGGTTTTGAATTGGGATTCATCATTAATACGAGATAATTTTCAAAATAATCTTAATTCTATTAAATATGGCTTTGTTAAACAAGAAGATATAGACCTATGGACAGAAAATGTCCAAGTAGAAAAATTTTCTGTTTCTTTTGATGTTGTTTTTAAGGCTGGCGAGAGAATGAAGTTTCAACTTCCTTTAATTGGCGCTCAATCTATTTTGAATTTTTTGCCGGCTTTAGCCATTGCCAAACGGCTTGGCATGGAAGATGGAGAAATTTCTCGTGGATCCGCCAAAATAAATGCTCAGCAAAGCGGGCTTCAAATTACTAAAAACAAAAATAATTTTTTTGTAGCTAATGCTAGTTATTCTTCTAATTTTGAAGGTGTTTTAGCCCATTTGGAATACTTAAAAATTTGGGATACTCCTAAAATTTTTGTAATGCCTTGTTTAATTGAATTGGGACGGGAGGGTCCTCAAACTCATTTTAAGATAGGTAAAAAAATTGGCGAAGTTTGCGATTATTTAATTGTAGTTACAGCAGATTATTTTTCAGAATTAAAACGCGGAGCATTAGAAGCTGGCATGAATCCTGATCATATTTTCTTAATTAAAAATCCTGTTATGCAATATCAAAAAATAATAGAATTAGCTGCTCCAGAAGGCATTGTTTTTTTAGAAGGTCGGGTTTCTAATGAATTATTAAAAAAGTTATTTGACTTTGGGCCAGAGGATAAATAATTTTAAGTTTATTTTATAAAATGTCTAATCCAATTTCTATATCTTTATCTCCAAATACAGAATGGGACGATGTGCGATTAGCAATGCGTTTATTTTTTTGTCCTTGGCAATGGAAAAAAGGGAATACTCCTCAAACCTTAGAATTAGAATTCAGCTCTCAATTAAAATTGGGTCCGTGTTTTTCTTTTAATAGCGGCCGGTCTTGTTTACTAACAGCCTTGGAAGCAATTGGAATAAAAAATGGCGATGAAGTTATAGTGCAATCTTTTACTTGCAATGCTGTCATTAATCCTATCTTAAAATTAGAAGCCTTGCCTGTTTATGTAGATATTGCCGAAGACCTTAATATAGACATTCACAAAATTGAAGAAAAAATTACCTCCCGAACTAAAGTTTTAATTGTTCAGCATACATTTGGAATGCCCTGCCAGATTGACGCCATTAAAGAAATTTGTAAAAATCATAATTTAATTTTAATAGAAGATTGCGCCCATGCTTTAGGCGCTAAAATTAATAATGATTATTGCGGGTCGTTTGGAGATTTTTCATTTTTTAGTTTTGGCAGAGACAAAGTCATATCTTCGGTTTATGGAGGAATGCTTTGCGTTAATAATTCAAAATTTTTAGAAAAAACAAAAGAAATATACCAACGCACCGAATGGCCGTCGTTGGCTTGGATTGGCCAGCAAATTTTACACCCCATCCTAACTAATTTATTAATTTTACCGCTTTATAATATTTTTATAGGCAAAGCTATTATGGCTTTGGCAATCAATTTTAATATTTTATCAAAATCAGTTACAGACGATGAAAATAAAGGCAAATTGCCTTCTTATTTTCCTAAAAAAATGCCTAATGGTTTAGCTATTTTAGCTCTTCATCAGATTCATAAATTAGAAAGATACAATAATCATCGCCGCGAATTAGCACTATATTATACTCAAGAGTTGGCTCATAATTCAGATTTTGAGCTTGTTTATAAAAATGTTTCTCAAGAAGTTTTGCCGGTTTATTTAAAATTTCCTTTATTTTGCAAAAATAAAAAAATAAAAGAAAAATTAATGGCAAAAATGAAAGCGCAAAATGTTTATTTGAATGATGGTTGGCGCGATTCAGCTATAATGCCCCCAACAACAGAATTATCTAAAATGCAATATCTTAGTGGAAGTTGTTTAAGGGCAGAAAAACTATCTCAAGAGATAATTTATTTGCCAACCCATATTAGAGTTTCTAAAAAAGATGCCGAGAAAATAGTTTGTTTATTAAAAAATAAAACCAATTAGAATAAGTTAAAATATCTTATATATT
>CALMWW010000067.1 GCA_937870835.1 uncultured bacterium | reverse complement strand
CTTTATATATAGTAGTTGACGAAAATATAAAATCTGATATGATGTGATTATGAACAGCTTGTTCGTCAAAATGATAGCTGGAATAACCGGTCTTGCTATAGCTGTATATATTCTCGCCCCCGGAGCAACTTATGACCATAATTGGCTAACTCTTATTTTGGCCGGCGCGGCTCTTGGTTTGCTGCTTTATTTTGTAAGACCGCTTTTATATCTAATCACCCTGCCCCTTAGAATTATTACCTTTAATTTATTTTCCTTTGTAATAATTATGCTTTTGGTCTGGATTGTAGATTGCCTTTTTTCTACCCATTTAGAATTTCAAGGACTTAAAAACATATTTTTTGCTTCTCTAATTGTCTGGGCTGTAGACCTATTGCTCGGCAAATTATTAAAACAAAATTAATTATATATGAATCAAGTTTTACTCATTATTCAAGCAATTGTTTCTGTCTTAATTATTGTTGCTATTATCCTCCAACAAAGAGGAACGGCTTTAGGCGCGGCTTTTGGCGGCAGCGGCGAAGCTTATAGCACCAGACGAGGCATCCAAAAAAACCTACTTTGGATTACTATTATTTTAATTATTGCTTTTATCGGCTTGTCTATTGCCAATCTTATTCTTTAATTTCAAAAATAACTTTGAAAAATCTCAAAACTCAAATTTATTTTAATTTATTTTTAATTAAAAATTGTCTTTGTTTTTTATTTACTGATTTTATCTCGTCCTCTAAAAATAATTTAAGGACGGCGTATAGTTTATCTTATGTCTTTTTTCAAAAAAAATTCTGACCAAAATTCTTCCCATAAATTGCCTTCTTTGGGACAATGGACACAATTTTTTAAAATTTTAACACGGAAAGAAAAATGTATTTTTGGAATAGCTGCCTTGTTTTTTACAGCTTCAGCTATTTTTCTATTAATTAATTTTTACCATAAAAATACACAAGTTGTTCCCAAAGACAGCGGCGCTATTAAATATGGAATGGTTGGCCAACCCCAAACCATCAACCCCCTTTATGCTTATTCGTCGGAAATTGACCGAGCTTTAATTGAATTAACATTTTCTTCTTTAATGAGTTATGACCAAGACGGATTTTTAACTCCCGACCTAATAGAAGATTATCGTTTCATTGACAACGGCCGCACCATTGAATTTTCGCTTAAAAAAAACGCAAAATGGATTGATGGAAAGCCGTTAACAATGGACGATGTTGTTTTTACAATCCATTTAGTCCAAGATTCTGACTTTATGAGCCCTTTGAGAGCTAACTGGCAAACCGTAGAAGTAGAAAAAACTTCTGACTATAAAGGATTAATTAAATTCAAACAACCTTATAGTAATGCTTTAGAACTATTAAGCAACTTAAAGATAATGCCTAAACATATTTGGGAAAACGCCACTTTCCAGGCTATGACGAGCAACACCCAATTAAATTTATTCACCCCTATTGGTTCCGGACCTTATAAAGTTATAAAAGTAGAACAAAATAATGATAAAAAAATAACTTCAATTGTTTTAAACGCCAATAAAAATTATTATTCTTCAACCCGAATTCAAAAAATTCAAATTATCTTTTTTGATAATCAAAATGATTTATATAATGCTCTTAAAAAAGGAGCTATAGATATTGGAGAATTAGAAAACTCAAACACTCTTAATTATAATGCTTTGCCAAAAAGCTTAAAACAATATTACTTGCAATCTCCTAATTATTTTGGATTGTTTTTTAACAACAGCCGTGACCCATTCAAAGACAAAAATCTCCGAGTGGCTTTAACAAAAGCGACAGACAAAAATGAAATTATAAAAGCAGCTATAGATAATCACGGACAAATTGTTGACTCGCCTCTTCTCCCAAACTTTTTTAGTGAAATAGAGCAACCTCAAAATATTATTGCCTACAATTTAGAAGAAGCTCAAGCTGATTTAGACAAAGCAGGTTATCTGCTGCAAGAAAATGGATTAAGACAAAAAACTATTCAAAAAACAAATGGTTTTAAGTTCAGCCAAAACTTAAAAAGCGGCAGCAGCGGCGCTGAGGTAAAAAAACTGCAAGAATGTTTAGCGCAAGACCCCGCCGTTTATCCAAGTGGAGAAATTACTGGCACTTTTGGAGAAAATACCAAAAAAGCAGTTATTGCTTTCCAAGAAAAATATGCTGACGAGATATTAAAGCCTAATGGTTTAACTAAGGGGACGGGTATTGTTTCAAACGCCACCATTAAAAAACTTAACGAAATTTGTTTTGTAATTCCTGCTGAAATCACACCTTTGTCTTTTACCTTAAAAACAAGCAATTACCCCTCGCTCATCGCTGCTGCCAATTCTATTAAATCACAATGGAAAAAAATAGGCGTAAATATTGAAGTTCAGGTTTTAGATGCCAGTGAAATAAAAAGAGTAATAAGAGAAAGAGATTTTGACCTTTTAATTTTTGGAGAAAAATTAGGCGCTTTTCCAGACCCTTTGCCCTATTGGCATTCTTCGCAAATAATTGACCCTGGTTCTAATTTTTCTCTTTATCAAAACAAAAATTTAGATACGCTTTTAGAAAAACAACGCGCTTACGCCGATCCCTATGACAAAGAAAGAATTAAAACTTTACAAACAATCCAAAATACGCTTATAGCCGATGCGCCAGCTATTTATTTATATTCGGCTGATATAATCTTAGCAGCGCGCCAAAACATAAAAGGAATTGAGATAAATAGGCTTATTGATTCTTCAAAAATATTTTCTAATATTGAAAATTGGTATGTGAACGAAAAAAGAATTTGGAAATAAACTTTTCTTTATTATTAATTTATCAATTAAAAATTATAATAAAAAATGACTGAATTAAATTTAAATAATTACACCCCCGAAATTCGCTATTTGAACGATATGCGCGAGGTTGTCTTTGATACAGAATGGCTAAAACAGCAAAACAATAATCCAGCTTTATATTATATGTACCGAAACCTCAAACGAGACGGCAATTTAAGATATGACATTACTATTATTCCCCCCTTTTTTATGGGCAAAGAATCTGTTAAAACTTTAGGCCATTTTCATAATGATAACTCTAATGAATTATATATTGTCTTAGAGGGCAATGGCTTGTTTATTTTTCAAAAAGGAAAAGATACGGTGGAAGATTTTTATATTGTAGAAGCAAAACAAAATGATTGTATAATTGTGCCAAAAGGATATGCCCACATCACCATCAATCCTTCTTCTACTGAAACTCTTAAAATGGCTAACTGGGTTAAAGATAATGCTGGTTTTGATTACGAAACTGTTAAAAATAAAAAAGGGCTTTGTTATTATTTTACTACACAAGGCTGGATTAAAAATAACCACTATAAAAATATTCCCGAAATTAGGTTTGAGAAACCCTTAAATCAAATTCCCGACAATTTAGATTTTCTAAGATAAATTTACTTTTTATTAAAAACGCAACATAAACATTAACTAT
Organism: uncultured bacterium; assembly: GCA_937870835.1. GTDB lineage: Bacteria > Patescibacteriota > Minisyncoccia > Minisyncoccales > Minisyncoccaceae > UBA6220. Next base: position 4,547 of record CALMWW010000067.1, on the reverse strand, counting down.
TCTGCATTAAAATCAATTAACTATAAAAATATTAAAAAACATATTAAAAATTATAAAAAATAAAACACAAATAAAAATTTTATGGAAAAAAATAAAACAGAGTCAGAGCCTGAACAATCTGACCAATCTAAAATAAAAAATACATCGTCTTTTGAAAAAACCCAAGAAAAAACTCAGACGAATAAAAAAAATACAAACAAAAGATATTCGTCTTTTCGCCATAATTTCAAACGCAAAGAGATTAGTCTTGCACAATTGCAACCCAAAGCTACAAATCTTCATTCAGCGCAATCTTTCCAATCAGCGAAATCTAATGAAAATTGCCTTAAAATTATACCATTGGGCGGATTGGGAGAAGTGGGACGCAATATGACTATTTTAGAATATCAGCAATCCATTTTAATTATGGATGTTGGTTTTAGAATGCCGGAAGAAGATATGCCGGGCATTGATTATATTATTCCTGATATTTCTTATTTATTGAAAAACGACAAATATAAAAATATTGATGGCGCTTTAATCACTCACGGACATTACGACCATATCGGCGGCATTCCTTATATTATGCATCGCCTTGGCAATCCCCCTATTTTTGCTGCTCCTTTAGCACGAGGAATTATCTTAAAAAGACAAGAAGAATTTCCTGATCACCCTAAATTAGATATTACAGAAGTAAAAGATGGTTCTAAAATAAAATTAGGCGCTTTTGAAATAGAATTTTTTAGGCAAAATCATAATATTCCAGATAATTTAGGATTTTTTATCAAAACCCCAGTAGGCAATCTTATCAATACCTCTGATTTTAAGTTTGATAATTTTCCAGTCAATGAGCTTCCGACTAATTTTGCTAAACTTAAAGAAATTGGACAAAGGGGCATTTTAGTTTTAATGTCTGACTCAACAGGCGCTGAAGAAGATGGTCATTCTCTTTCTGAAAAACAAATTTTTGAAAATATGGAAAAAATTTTTGAAAATGCCTCAGGACGAATGATCATTGCCACTTTTAGTTCTCTCATAAACCGCATTCAACAAGTTATTACTTTATCTGAAAAATACGGACGCAAAGTTGGTATTATTGGACATAGTATGAAAAGCAATGTGGAATTAGCTAAAAAACTCGGCTATCTAAAAACCGAACGGGGCACTATTCTAAAAAAAGTGGCTGATGCTAATGCATTGCCAGATAAAAATGTTACTATTTTATGCACCGGCGCGCAGGGAGAAGAAAGTGCCGGCTTAATGAAAATTGTCACTAAACAACACCCTTCTATTACTATTAAACCGGGTGATACAATGATCTTTTCTTCGTCTGTTATTCCCGGCAATGAACGAACCGTACAAATGATTAAAGATGATTTATTAAGACAAAAAGCCAATGTCTATCATTATAAAATGATGGATATTCATGCGGGCGGACACGCTCAAAAAGAAGAACTTCGCGAAATGATTTTAATGATGAAGCCAAAATTTTTTATGCCTATCCATGGACAATTTTCAATGTTGGTTGCTAATTCTAAATTAGCCCAAGAATGCGGTATCCCTGAAAATAATGTCTTGCTGGCAGATAATGGCCGAGTTGTAGAAGTATATCCTGAAAAAGCTGTGGTCACCAAAACTGAAGTGCCCTCTGAAATGATTATGGTAGACGGATTGGGAATTGGCGATGTTGGAGAAATTGTCTTGCGCGACCGCCAAATGCTTTCCAAAGATGGAATTTTTGTTATTATTGCCGTTGTTAACCGCAAAACTGGAAAAGTTCAAGATTCCCCAGATATTATTTCTCGCGGATTTGTCTATTTACGCGAATCCAAGGACTTATTATATCAAGCTCGAAAAAAAGTAATTCAGACAATTGAACGCGCTACTGCATCGGGTAAAGTGGTTAATTGGACCTATATAAAAGACAGCGTTAAAAATAATTTAGGAGATTTTCTATTCCAAAAAACAAAAAGAAGGCCAATGATTTTGCCTGTTATTATTGAGGTTTAGTTAATAAAATAAATTAAAATATAAAAACAAAACCGCCTAATCAGCGGTTTTTTATTTTACTGCCAAAAAATAAAATAATATCAATTATTCATTAATGATTTCGGATATTTCTTTTATTTTTTCTTCCATTAAAAAATGTGTTGGCGCTTCAACTATCAAACGCAAAATCGGTTCGGTGTTGCTTGCTCTCACCAAAAACCACCAATCCTCAAAATCAATTCTTAATCCATCTATCTCCAAAAGTTTAGCTTTTGGTTGACTTCCATATTTTTCTTTAATAACTTTTATTTTTTGTAGGGGGTCAGTTACTGTAAAATTAATTTCATCGGAATGAAAATATTTTTGAAATGGCTCAATTAAAGCGGAAAGAGATTTTTTTGTTTTTTGCATCTCGCTCAAAATAGTAAAGACAACAAAAAATGGGTTTTCGCTATAAAAGGCTTCTTTAGCATAATAATGACCCGAAACTTCGCCGCCAAAAAAGGCCTCTTCTTCTCTCATTTTTTGCTTAATAAAAGAATGTCCTACTTTTGTCATTATGGGCGCGCCTCCCCAACTTTTAATAGTCTCTGGGACAATATTGCTGCAGCGTAAATCATAAACAATTTTTTGTTTTCCTTTTTTTCTTAAAATAATAGCAGATACTAAAGCTAAAATTAAATCAGCCGGAATAATCTGGGATTCCTCATCCAAGAAAAAAATTCTATCACCATCTCCATCGAATGCCGCTCCTAAATTTGCTCCGGCAATACGAATAGCGCTTTGTAAGTCTCTTAAGTTTTCTTTTATTTGAGGATTGGGTTCGTGATTTGGAAAATTGCCATCTAATTCGTCAAAAATATGGATTAAACCAGTCTTGCTTAATATCTGAGGGACTGGCACTCCTGAAACAGCATTGCCTGTGTCTACAACTATAATATAATTAAATTCATTAGGATTTTGGAAAGCGGCCACATAGTCTTGTAAAATATTTATTTCTTTTTTTCCACCTATGACTGCTGGGGACTTAAAATTGCCTACCCTTACTAATTCTTTAATTTGCTGAAGACCATTGTCTGAACTAATTGGAATGCCGGCTTGGCCTACTAACTTAAATCCATTATAATTTTTAGGATTATGGGAGGCTGTAACCATTATTCCCCCATCATAATTATATTTTGCCACTGCAAAATAAAACATTGGAGAAGAGCAAAGACCAATTTTAATCACTTTGCCTCCTTGTTCAATAATTCCTTTTTCTAAAGAAGCAACTAAGGATCCGGAAGAAAATCGGTTGTCCATTCCTACTACAATTTCAGGACTATCTTTTCCTAAAAAAGAAATAAAGGCTCGCCCAATATTATAAGCTGCTTCTTCATTTAATTCGTCCGGGTAAATTCCTCGAATATCGTAAGCTTTAAAAATTTTTTCGTTCATAATTTATTTATATCCAAATTCTGCTTGTAAGGCTGAAACTCTTTGATTGTATTCTAATTGTGTAATTGCCCCTTTAGCTAATAATTTATTTAAACCCGCATAATAATGGTCTTGAATTTCCACAATGGTTAAAGGAGCGTTATAAATCCGAACTTCATCAATGAGACCGTTGAAATAATAAGTCGTTGCATGTCCTCTCCCTATCTGTCTGTCTGAAGAACTCAAAGCGATTTTCCCGGTAGCTACAGTAGGGGTTTGTTTAATACCATTCACCCAAAAAACAATTTCTGTTCCATTGTAGGTTAATACGATATGCGTAAATTGATTTAATGGAACTAAACCAGCTGTGGTTGTTGGACTTCGATCAACACCACCAATAGTATATTGAGCCAACAAACTGCCATTATTTAAGACAAGTATTCTATTTCTTGTTCCGCCATATTGGTCAAACCATATTCCACCGTAACCATCCTTATGGGGACCAGTAGGCTTTGCCCATGCTTCCACTGTAATCGCATCAGCAAGATTCAAACTCGCATTATTTCCGCAATTAAGATAGCTACTGCTCCCGTTAAATAATAAACAGCCATTATTAATACAATTCGCGCTTGTTTGCGGTGTAGTATTATAACTTGTGCAATTTAAATCCGCACCATAATCGCTCGTATTAACTATGGTTGCGCCAGTATCATCTAACGTCCATTCGGCTACCAAATTTTCAATTAATCTATTTTTTACTGTCCCGCTAAAAATTTTAACTTTTAATAAATCTGCTTGGCTTTGCGCTTGGGATTGAGTAATTCTATTAATAATTATTGAACTTAAAATTGATATAATAAGAATTGTTACCATCAATTCAATTATGGTAAATCCTAAATTGTTTTTATTGTTTTTATTGTTTTTCATTATTTTTATTATATCATAATTTTTAAAAATGAAAATATAAATTGAAAAATAAATTTAAAAACTACTCGTTGCAACGGTATAGCGCAGAAGTCGGTCCCTCGCCTATTTAATCTTTATATTCTACCACTCTTGATATTTATTATTTATTTTTTAAAAACCGCCATATGTGTGTGCACATTACCGCAAAGCCTTGACCGTTAAGAAAATTATTGCTATATTTTAAGTACCTTGTAATA
>CALMWW010000066.1 GCA_937870835.1 uncultured bacterium | reverse complement strand
GGGTTTTTGAACCTTTCCTTTTTCGCTTCCGAATTTCGTGCCAGTTGAAAACTGGAGCGTCACCTAAAATTTCAACTTCTCCCAATCACTCCAATCGTTCTTTTCGCACTTGCTCCAATCATACACCGATTTTTGATTTATTTTCCAGCCGTCGCTTTTCTCAATCGCAATACCGCCGAAAAGTTTTTTGCCTTTATGCTCCTTGATATATTCTTGCAATTTTTCTGCCTTGGCTTTGGTATAGTTTCCGCCGTCGCGATCTCCCATATCTTTCGTTTCAATAATTCCAATTCGTCCGTCAGCTAATTGCACGAGATAATCAGGGTAGAAAGTATGAATCACTCCGACGGGATATTCGTATTTAACGCCAAAATAATCCTGTTTGTTTTCGCCGTTTTTCCACCACCAAACAATTTTATCGCTATTTTCTGCCAAAAACTTTTCAAAATTCTTTTCGGGATTAAGTCGAGAAGCGGACAAATAGCACGGCTCATAAACAAATTTTTCATGCTCCACGCGCTCGTCGGTGTGTTGATTGAAAAAGCTCTCTTTGGCGATTTCAAAATCATAAAATTGCTCGCTTTCTTCCACGCGCTTCAAAATTTCTTTTTCGCGAACAGCTTTGTATGCTTCAATCGCGCTCGCCAAGATTTCTTCAAACTGCTTTCTGTTTCCATTGTGCGCCAAAACCATTTGCACGAGTATCATTTCCTCTGGCCATGCTTTTGATCCGAGATATTTTCTAAACCAAGTATAAATCGCCGTCTTCACCGCAGGCACAGACCTTTTGACATTCTTAAACGAGCCGAGGCGCTCTTTGATAATCTGCTCAAACAATGCTTGCAAATCATTGCCGGCAATCGTTAGGCGAGCGCGCGCGGCGGAATCAATTTTGCCTTCAATCTCGTCAAAAGTCGTGCCTTCAATTTTGGCGTTGGCGATTATATCTTGCTGATATTTCTTTACATCTAGAATCACGCCTTCCTTTTCCACTTTTGCAACATTTTGAGCAAACATTGTATGGTCGCCTTTCAAGCCAAAATGTCCGCACGCTGTTTTTTCAAACACAGGCGTAAAACTGGAAGTAATATCGCCATAGTCCGCACGCGATTTATAGTACGAAGTCAGTTTGATCGGTTTATACACTTCTTTGCGGACAGCTTTCAAGTGTTTGATGATGTTCGGATTGTATTCTTCTTTTTTGACGATAATGCTTTGGACATTGGTATAAATATATCCGCGATTCAAGTCCTCGCTCGCATAATGTTTTTGCTCTGGCATACGCAAAATACGCCCGACAGTTTGGATTTCAAAAGTTTCGCTATGAGATTCACGGAATTTCACCAAAATATGCGCTCGCGGACAATCCCAACCAGTATCAATCGCTTGTTTGAAAATCAAAAATTCAATCTCATTGTCTGGCTCGGACACCCAATCCAAAGTTTCTGATTTCTGCTCCGATAACCAAATGGCAAGTTTGCCGTTTCCAGTTCCGTCTTTTCGTTCGGTTATGCCTTTATCCGCTAAAAACTTTCTCACCGCTTTTATTTTATCCTCGCCAGCTTCGGCGGTCGGAATCTGTACCAAAACAAGCGGATTGATATTTGCTTTTTCTTTTTCAAAAAGTTTTTTCAATTCCAAGCGTTTTTTATACGCCGTTTGCAAAACTACTTCTTGCGAATCTGCCTCGTCGTCGGTTATCTCGTCAATCTTTTCATTGATAATCAATTCCTTCTTGATCATTCCTTCGTCAATAACATCTTTCGGTTCAACGAAAACATAGCCAGCCGTTCCGCGCGCCAAATCTCTTGGATCAGGCGTAATTCGGGGAGTAGCACTCATTTCCAAAATCACATCAGCGTTTATCTCGTCGCGTAGTTCATTGGTTCGCTCGGCAGTCGCGCCAATATGACTTTCGTCAATAATCATGATGACTTTTCGCTGTTCGCGCGTTTTGGAAAGTACATCGCGAAAATTTAATTTTTCGCCGTCTTTCATCAAAATAGTTTTCCAGTCGCCAGTTTCTCGTTCTTTGCTTCGCAATTTTTCCCAGTTCACAACAACAACCTCGTTGCGGATAATTCTTTCGCGCCCGCCAGTAAATTCTTCCTCCACGAGCGACACTCTCGGCGCTCCGCCAAATACTCGTTCCAAACTATGTTTGCTTTGCAAATGCAGTTCGCCTTTGCCAATACTTATCCAAACAAAACACAAGTCCATTTCTGGCACTTCTCTGATAATTTCTTCAATAAACTTGGCAGTCATCAAAGTTTTTCCGCTACCTGTTGGCGCTTGAAA
>CALMWW010000065.1 GCA_937870835.1 uncultured bacterium | reverse complement strand
ATTGGCAAGAGGGTGATAAGGAATTTTTAGTTTATCCGTGGCGTAGTGGAAAACCATATTATTTTGAACCAGCAACGATAGAACATCTTAATAAAGAAATTGCTGATTGTGAAAAATGGGGCGTGAGTAGTCAGTATTATAAAAATTTGAGAATTTTTACTTAGTGATTATAAAATAAAAGGTCGCTTAATAATTAAATATATGATTAAAAACATTATTTATGGATTAATAATTGTATTAATAGTTGCTGGTTTTATTAGCTTGCTTTATTATGCAATTTTTACTGGCATTGAAAAAGAAGAAAAAAGTGAGTGTATTAAATGGATTAAACAAAGCAAAATATCTCCTAATTATTATCTTCTCGATTGGCAGGCGGCACAATGTCTACATTACGGGTTTGATATCAGCGGCATTGATGTAATAAGTGATTAAGATATTAAAGTGCGGGGTTGAAAAGCCTCGCATTTTTTATTCGCTCTCATCATCTAAATCATCAAAAGAAATTGAATAACTAAGAGATTTGCGGCATTGTCTTTCAGCATCTCTCTTTATGTTTTTTATACAATTCTTCATTACTTTATTTGCCCAAGTTTTAAATGACGACTTTCCTTTGAAAGTAGAATACTTAATCCATAAACGAAGACGAACATCTTGCTGAATGTCTTCAGCCTCCCATCCATCTATGTTATGCTTTTTACTTTCAGCAATTAAAATTGGCTCAAAACTTTCTAAATCCTTTAAAAATTGTTGTTGTTTGGAACTTTTTCCCATATCTTACATTTTTTACATCGTCTAAATAATTCCCATTGGTGGTCGCATTCTGTTATATCAATGCCTTTTATTTCTCTTTGTAAGTCCTCTAATGATAGAGTAGATACTTTATTTAGCCAGTCATCAACATTGTCTTTATTTACTAATTTTCTAATTTGATATAGTTTTCGGGGGCTGGCTAAAAGCAATTGTTGCTCAGCAACACCTAATTCTTTAACATACTTTTGATAAACTTCGGCTAATTGTGTTGCCCAAGCACGGCTAATTCCTAATCCTCCTGAATTAACCGGGGCTTCGCAATAATCCTTAAAGGTATCAAATCCAAGATAAATCCAATCCTTTAATTTCCAGATTTTCCAAACAAGTTTTAATTCAAGCAGGCGGGATTTCTGGTGAAATTCAATAAACATTTCCCTTCTTTTGTGGGCTTCTTTTACTTTTGAAACATTACTTATCTGCGTCATAATATTGTAAATCTTTAATAAGCTGGGCAAAAATTTGCCAATCTAAAACGACTATCTTTTTATTGTCAAACTTTCCTTTTTCTGATTTAATCACAAACATAATCGCTCCCTTTTTATTCCAATATTCGGCATCATCTTTGGCCTTCTCATAATCAGCAAAAACATTTGGCTTGCCTTGCTTCTTTACCTCAATATAATAATCCCTTAAAACACAATTCTGCTCTTTATCCGTCCGATAATCCAAGACAACATCACCAGCAAAAATCTTTTTATTCCTTTCTGTTCCTCCGATCCGCATAAACTTAAAACCCCACTGCTTAAAAACATTAGTTAGAAATTCAGCCACTTCTTTTTCTCCTAAATAGCCTTTTTGACTGGCGTATGACATATTATTTTTTATTAACTATATCAATTAAAAATTCTAATTTTTTATCAATTTCATCTAATTTATCCAGTATATCTTTATTTTTTTTAGATGGTGTAATATTGTAGAAAATAGTCAATCCATCTTCTGATTGCTTCTCAAATTTACTATCCTCATCATATTCAATTTCCCCCTCTTTTCCTTCTTCTAAATCTGGCTTTTGAAAACTGGAGAAAATCTTATCTTCAAACTTTACAAACCATTTAGTAATTGGTTTGCCCTTAATATCAATGTCTTTGCTCCAAATTTTTTCTGGTATAATTTTTATTTTCATTTTTTTAATTATTTAACGACCTTTTTAACAAGTTCCAAAATGGAACTTATCACTTTTAATCATCTAATTTATATTCACAATTTAGACATACACCCACTGAATAGTCGGATTCCCCCAACTCTCTACCACACCTTGGACATTTTTCTCTTTCTGCTTTACATTCCCTCACTTCATTGTAAGACATCTCTTTACCGCAAAAGTCGCAATAAAAATGAAGAGTATCATCGTTGTCTTTGCTATAAATAGGGCTAACTTCACATTTTTTTATAATCTTCTGGTTAGATTTTTGTTTCATAGTTTTTTATTCATTATTTTTATAATTAAAACAAACTCTCGGGAATTGATTTAATTCTGGCTTCCGCAAT
>CALMWW010000064.1 GCA_937870835.1 uncultured bacterium | reverse complement strand
ATTTCTGAAATGACAGGTCAGTCTTATGATAAGGTTTTTCAAGATGGTGATAGAGATTATTGGATGAATGCCACTGAAGCGAAAAAATATGGAATGATAGATGAAATAGTCTCCAAAAGAAAATAATGTTAAATTAATATTAATTCAAAAAAAATTAATGGTTTTTTAAGCATTCATGTAATTTTCAATTTTTTTATTAATATATAAGAAAAATCAATTTAATATGTTAGTAAAAAATAGATATGAAGTGCATGATATATACAAGCCAAAAAAGAAGAGTACTTCTCGTATTCTTTTCTATTATTGTGCCTTTAGGTTATTTGGCCTAATGTATAAAATAAATAAAAAAATCATTAAAATGTCAGACAATTTTTTTAAAAAAATCCAAAACGGCCATAGGTTATTTAGTTAAATTTTCTATTAATAAAGGCAGAGTGTTTTTTTCAAAAACTAAATATTTATTGTTAAGCAAATCAAGCAGATCTAAGCTGGAGACAGTTTGAATGTTGAGATACGGAATATTCTTCAAAATTCTTTTTATTTCCGCCTGTTTTGGACCTAAAAGAACCAAAGCCCGGCACTGTTTTTTATTTTTTGTCTCCAAAATATTTTTTAAAATTTTATCCATCATTTTTGTTTTCTTCTCTTTGACTTCAAGACTATCAAAAATTTTAATTTCTTTATCCTTTATTTTTTGAGAAAGAACCATTTTAATTGCCGCCTTTCTCATTTTTTTATTTATTCTCTTTTTAAAATTTTCTTCTTTTAAACGAGGGCCAAAAGTAACTCCGCCTCCTTTCCAAAGGGGTGAACGAATGGAACCATGGCGAGCCCTGCCTGTGCCTTTCTGTCGCCAAGGTTTTTTCCCTCCTCCCCTAACTTCAGATCTGCCTTTGGCAAAAGCCAAAGCCAAACGCCTTCTTGATAAAAGCACTCTTAAAACCTGATGGACTAAATCAGGGTTAAAATCGGTCTTGAATATATCAAGAGGCAATTCAATCTGTTCTATCACCTGACCTTCTTTATTGTAAACATCGGCTTTCATAAATTTAATT
>CALMWW010000063.1 GCA_937870835.1 uncultured bacterium | reverse complement strand
AATCCGTCTGCCGTTGCATTTTAATTGTATAATAATACCCGCCCTTTGGGCGGGTTAGAGGTAAAACATTGAGACGGATTCGCCCGCGTCGTCGGTTTCTGCTGAAACCGCGCGCGGGCCCCGCTCGGCGCCGTCGCGCCTGCGCGTTCGAATCCGTCTGCCGTTGCATTTTAATTGTATAATAATACCCGCCCTTTGGGCGGGTATTATTATACAAATGAGCCGGCAGACGGATTCGAACCCCCGACCTACTGTTTACAAAACAGTTGCTCTACCACTGAGCTATGCCGGCGGAAGATTTATTTTATCGCTTTCTTCTTTTTCTATTTTTGATTGAAGCTCTTCTAATTCTTTATCTAATTCTATGTTTTTATCTAGATTATCATTATTCTTATTTTCTATATTATTTAATGCTGAAAATTGATTACTTTTATCAGAAATATTTTTTTCTTTGGAAGGGATTTTCTTTTTTAAACCTTTCTTAATATCTTTCCAATAATCGTCTAATTCATCTTTGCCTTTGTCGGTTTTTTTCCTTAATTTTAATAACCAATCCAACATTTTATTATCAACCTTTACAATAAAATCACGAATTTTATAAATTACATTTTGTAAAAAAGTATAAAAATTAGGAACTTTACTTTTCCAGTAAAGAATGGTTTTTTTCTTAATATTATTTTTAATTTTTTTGATTGGCAAAAAATATTCTCGAGGAGGCAAGGTTTTAAGTTCTGGAATTTTTTTCAAAACTAGCCAAATAATTATTAAAAAACTTACAACAAGAATTATTCCTGCAATAATTTCAAAATTCATAAATGACGAATTTTTTTACTAAAATATTCTCTCCTAATTTAGCTATGGCTTCATTAATCAAATCTTTAATAGTTTTACTATCGTCTTTTACCCATGCCTGCGACATTAAACAATTTTCCTTTTTAAATTTTTCTAATTTTCCTTTTACAATACCCTCAGCAACTTCTTTAGATTTACCCATTGCCTGCGCTTGTTCTGTAAAAATATTATTTAATCTTTCCAATTCCTCAGTAGGGATATCTTCCTCCTTAACATAAATTGGCTTCATTGAAGCAATCTGCAAACAAATTTCATGAGCTAATAATTGAAAATCATCAGAACGGCTTACAAAATCTGTTTCACAAGCTAATTGAATCATCACTCCTAATCTTTTGTTAGAATGAACATAAGTATCAATAATGCCCGCCGTAGTTTCCCTATCTGCTTTTTTTACCGCTGCAGCGGCTCCCTTTTTTTGCAAAATCTCTTTAGCTTTTTCTAAATCTCCAGCCGATTCCTCTAATGCTTTTTTACATTCTCCTAAAGAAATGGAGGTTTCTTCGCGAAGTTGTTTAAGAAGTTCTAAATTTATTTCCATAATCATTATATAATCCGTTTAAGCTTAAACTAAATAATAAATTTATACAAAATAACAAAAACGAATTAAAATTATATATTTTATAATTTTTTATTCTCCTAAAAGTGCTTCTTGAATTTTATTTAAAACATATTGAACCGCGGTATAAGCATCATCATTGCCCGGAATAGGATAATCAATTAAAGTTGGGTCAATATTAGTATCTACAATAGCAATTGTTTTAACCCCCACTTGATTGGCCTCTCTCACGGCAATAATATCTCTCTGCACATCTGCCACAAATAATGCCCCGGGTAATTCTTCCATGTCTTTAATGCCTTGAAATTTAATTCTTAATCTTTCCAATTCTTTAGCAATGGCTAATCTTTCCTTTTTAACATATTTTTGTTCAAAATTAATTTCTTGGGTTTTTGCTTCCAATTCCTTAAAATAATTAATTCTTTTTCGTATCTCCTTAAAATTTGTAAAAGTGCCGCCTATCCACCGTTCTTTAACATAAGGAGATTTAGTTTCTTGAGCAACTTTTTCAATTAAACCACGGGTTGCTGCTTTAGTGCCTACAAATAATATTTTTTTGCCAACTATTCTATTTTGTTGGACAAAATCTAAAGCTTGCTCAAGTTTTTCAGCGGTTTGTTCTAAATCAATAATATATACTCTATCTTTTGATTTTACAATATATGGCTTCATCTTAGGATGCAGTTTTGACTTTTCGTGGCCAAAACCAAGACCAGCCCCAATTAAATCATCTACTATGATATTGTATTTGGTCTTTTGGTCAGTTTTTGTTTCTTCCATTTATTATTATTTTATTATATTTATTATTTTATTATACTGCTAAAACTTTTAACATTTATGGTATTTTAATTTTTTCTAAAATTAAATACCAACTCTATTTTTAATATAAACAATATATAACATAAATAAAAACATAAGGCAATAGAATGCCGGCTAAAATATAGATTCTTAAAGATTGGCTTATATTAAACTAATAACAAATATCTTTAAAGCTAATAGCTAATAATAAATATCTAAAATTTAAAGCGGCTTTTTATATCTTTAGAAATATTAAGATATTTACATTTTTAGCAAAAAACGCCAATGACGATGACTCCAATAAGGGCCAGCATAATCAATACCAATTCTTTTTGTGGCTATAATCTGAGATGGCTCAATTTTTAATCCCCTATCTTCCAGCCAAATCCTTTTACTTTTCGTTAAATCTTCAGCATAAAAAGATTTATCTAATTTTAACCATTGACATAATTTTCCCGGTCCATTTGTCAAATTTAATAATTTTAAGTCCATTGGTTCTATTGCTCGAATAAGCACGCATTCGGGTTGTCCTTCTTTGGCTGTCGTAATGTTCAACTGCCAATACATTCCATAAACTAAATAAATATAAATATGTCCACCAATACGATATTCTATCTGATTGCGAGGAGTAATTTTACCTTTATAAGCATGCGAGGCTTTATCTTGAGGTCCAATATAGGCCTCGGTTTCTATAATTTTACCTTCTATTTTTTTGTTGCCAACTTTCCTAACAATATATTTTCCTAAAAGATCTTTCGCCACTTTTAGGGTTGGCTGAATATAAAAATCTCTCTTTAGCTTTTTTATTTTTGCTGATTTTGTATTTACCAATTCCATTGTTAGTTATGAAATTATTATATAATATTGTATAAATATTTTATAATTTTGAAATTTATTTTATTGCATATTATCATTATTTTCCAAAACGAACAAATTGCAGCCCTTGATTTTAAACAAGTTTTTTGATAGTATCTATTTACAATATGAAAAAAGATATACACCCAAAATATTTTGAAAAAGCTAAAATTCGCTGCGCTTGCGGAGTGGTTTATGAAGTTGGCTCTACGGTTGAAAATATGGAGGTAGAAATTTGCGCAAATTGCCATCCATTTTATACCGGCAAAGAAAGAAGTTCTGACAAAATTGGCCGAGTCCAAAAATTCAAGGAAAGACTTTCTAAAAAATCTGCAAAGCCAACCAAAAAGGTTAGAGCTAAAAAATCTCGCTCAACTGCCTTAAATTCATCTTTAGAAAAATAGCTTTATCCTCTACCCTTCCGCGCTTCTGCGGCAAGGGTATCTTTATTTAAATTTAATATTTAATTATGTCTGACGAAAACCAAAAAATTAACGCAGTAATTATGGAAATAAGGGCTGGTGTGGGGGGCGAAGAAGCCGCTTTATTTGCCAACGACTTGTATAGGATGTATACTCGTTACGCTCAAAATCAGGGCTGGAGTGTTGAAACTTTTGACCTAAAACAAACTGACATTAATGGAATTAAAGAAGTTATTTTTGAAATAAAAGGCGATGATGTTTATAATAAACTCAAAAATGAAGCTGGTGTGCATCGGGTTCAAAGAGTGCCTAAAACTGAAAAATCTGGTCGCGTCCACACAAGTACTGCTACAGTAGCTGTACTTGCTAAACCAAAAAGCACAGAGATAAATATTCGGCCTCAAGATATTAGACAAGAAACTTGTAAATCCGGAGGAGCCGGAGGACAATATGTCAATAAAAGAATGACGGCTATTCGTTTAGTCCATATCCCAACAGGCATAGTTGTAGAATCGCAATCTGAAAGAAGTTTACAGCAAAATAGAGAAAACGCGCTTTCGGTTTTGGCAGCGCGATTACTGAAAAAACAGCAGGAACAGTTAGAGCAACAAGTAATCGGAACAAGACGCCAACAAATTGGAACTGCGGGCCGAGAAGAAAAAATTAGAACTTATAATTTTCCCCAAGACCGAATTACTGACCATCGCTTAAATAAAAGTTGGCACGATATTGAAGCAATGATGGACGGAAAAATAGACAAAATGATTGATAAGGTTTCAGAAGGATTAAAATAAACAAAAGCTTTTGCTTTTGTTTTTTATATATTGCCTTAAATTAAAAATGCGCTAAAAGTTTTTTAGCCCATTAAAAATTGGACAAGGAGATAAAAAATGAATAATTTTAAAAAACAGACAGTTGTCTGTTTTTAATTATTACAAAAATAATTTTACTCCCAAAAAATAAATTAAACTATTCTCCTGCTTTCTTTAAGACATCTAAATCTTGCTGATATTGAGCCGCTTGCGCCAATACTTGTTTAGCATAACCCAACCCAGCGCTGCTGCAAGAGCCAGCGTAATAACGACAAGCCGCTGAACGTTCATCGGTTAAAGCGCCATTATCTTTTAAGAATAAGGCGGCACCCAAAAAAGCATCTTTAATAGACCACGGATTAGCAGGTTTGCCTGTAATTGCAGATATTTTATCTGTATAAACATTCCAAGTTGATGGAATAAATTGAGCTGGCCCCATGGCTCCTCCCCAACCATACGGCACTCCCTTAGAATACATTGGTATCCAGCAAGAAACAGGCGTTTTGTCTGGTTCAAGTCCTAATTTTTGGACAATTTTAATAAATAAAGGCACATGCGTTGGGTTCATTACTCTAATTTTTGGATTGCCTTTTAAGTCAGTGCCGCTGCCAGTATTAAAATTAGTTACATAACATTGTCCAACATTTCCGCCAAAAACTCCGTTACGAAAAGATTCTGTATGAATGATAGCCAACAAAAACGCAGCGCGCACTCCAGTTTGAGTTTCAATTTGTCTTGCTAATTGCGCAGCTTCTCCAAACTCAATCCCATTATTTTGAACACCTATTAATTCAAACAAGCGCTTGCTGATTTCTGCTGCCTTTTTTTCTATATCCTCTTTTTCTTTAAGCTGAGCTTGATATTGCGCTTCGGTTAAGCCAAGATAATATTCTCTCTCTTGTTTTGTTTGCGCGCTCGTATTTTTCTGCATAGATTGCACAATAACCAAATTTTGCAATTCGGTTGTTTCCTGCTCTAAATTTGTCTTTTTGCTTTCTAAGCTCTTTTGTAAATCTATATAGTTTGCTAAAACCTCGTTATTTTTCGCATCTAATGTTTCTAAATAAAGAAGATTGTCAAAAAAATCAGACAAGGTTTCGCTCGTTACCATTATTTCTACAAAAGATTTTTTATCCTCGGTTTGAACTGTTCTTAAAATTTCCGCCATTTTTTTCTTTTGCGCTTCAATGTCAGCCATAGTCTTAGTAATTGATTGTTCGGTGTCATTTATTTGAAAACCCAAACTTTTAATAGAAAGCTGAGATTGTTTAATTTGATAATCTAAATCTTTAATTTTTTTATTAATAGAATTAATCTGGGCTTGCAAAGTTTTCTTTGCTGCGCCGGTTTGATTTAAATCATTTTGAATTTTAGCGCTTTGTTCGTTAAAATATTGTAAACACTGATTACATAAATTTTGACATTCTTCTTGACTCAATTTATCACATTCGGTTTGCCACTCTCCCGAATCACAAATTGTATTAAGGTCATAAGCATGCGCAAAAATAGCAGGCAAAAATATCCCTGCTATTAAAAGGCTTAAAAATAATTTTTGATTTAATTTGTTAAAAATGCGAAACTGCATTTTGAAAAAATAGAAAATTATTATTTATTATTTTCCGTCTTTTCAGGTTCTTCTTTGTTTTCTCCAGCAACGGTAGTTATTGGTTCTTCAATTTTTCCTTCAATTGGTTTAGCTAGTTCTTCTTCAACTTTTTCTGGCTCAGTAACTTGGACAACAGTTTCCTCTGGGTCATTTAATATCTTTACTCCGGCTGGTGTTTTAATGTCGCGAATTAAAATATGGTCTTCAAAAGTATTTAATCCGCTTACATCAACCTCTAATGAGGCTGGAATATCTTTCGGCAAAGCTTTAATGCTTACTTCTTTTAAATTAGTAATTAATGTTCCTCCTAAATTTTTAACAGCCGGAGCCTCGCCTTTTATTTCTAATTCAACCTCGGTTTCTACTTCTTCTAAAAGATTAGGCTGATAAAAATCTATATGAATATAATCTAATGTTAAAGGGTCTTGTTCAGTATCATATATCATTACTGAATATTTTTTCCCTTCCACATCTAAATCTATTAAAGCTTCTCCTACTTCATTATAAATTTTCACAAAATCTTTTAGATTAATGGCTAATTTAACATTTTCTAAACCAGGACCATAAAGAATGGCTGGAATTTCTCCGGGTTCTACTTTTTTCCCTGTTCTATTTTTTGCTTTTAAGCTAATCATATTTTTAAAAAATTAACTTTAATTTATCTGGAATTCCGCGTATTTATATTATACTTATTTCTTTTTATTTTTCAACCCCC
>CALMWW010000062.1 GCA_937870835.1 uncultured bacterium | reverse complement strand
GCGGCGGAAAAATTGGAATCGGAAAGCGAGGGCGGGCAAAAATTCCTTCCCCCCAACCCCCTTCCTTTTTGCCCGCCCGAGCGGAAAAGTTTTCTGTTCTGCCGCGCTTCGCGTGGCAATCAAAATTCAAAGTCAGGATTTTCATCAAAAAAAGTTCGGATTTTAACCAAAAGGCACCGCCAATTTTCAGAATTCGGATTTTGGGCGATTGTTGCCTCGCTTCGCCAAAGGCGGGGCTCGGCTTCGGCAAGGATTTTGAAGGGATTTTTGAAATCCAAAAACAATTTCTGCCCGCTCAAACGGAAGTTCGGTTTGCCAAAGGCAAACATAAATTTAAAAAATTTATCAACCAATCTTTTTTCTTTCGCCTTCGGCGAAAGGCAAAGCGATAATTTAATTTTGACTGCCCAATAATATGACAAACGAAAACAGCCAAACCAAAAAGTTTTTCATCTATGCCCGCAAGTCAACTGACAGCGAGGATAGACAAGTGCGGAGCATCAATGACCAAATCGCTGAATTGCAGGAATTGGCGAAAAAGGAAAACCTTGAAGTCGTTGACTTGCTTGTGGAAAAGCAAACCGCCAAAAAGCCGGGGCGACCTGTTTTCGCCGAAATGCTGAAACGAATTGAAGCAGGCGAAGCCGATGGAATTTTAGCATGGCACCCCGATAGATTAGCCCGCAATTCTGTGGACGGCGGACAAATTATTTATCTCATAGACACCGGAATTATCAAGGAGCTAAAATTCCCGACTTTTTGGTTTGAAAATACACCACAAGGAAAATTTATGTTAAGTATAGCGTTTGGGCAGTCAAAATATTACATTGATAATCTTTCAGAAAACATCAAAAGAGGACATCGCCAAAAATTAAAGCAAGGACTCTGGCCTCAAATGGCGCCACTCGGCTACTTGAACGACACAAAGACTAAACAAATTTACATAGACAAAGAAAAAGCACCGCTCATAAAAAAGACATTTGAACTTTACGCCACTGGAAAATATACCTTGAAAGAACTTCGAAAGATTATCAATGAATTAGGATTAAGAGGCCGGCGAAGTAAAATGCTTTCTGTTTCAAACTACCAATACATTCTGCAAAATCCTTTTTACTACGGATTAATAAGATATAACGGCGAATTTTACGAAGGAAAGCACGAACCGATTATTACAAAGAAACTTTTTGACCAATGCCAAGAGGTGATGAAAAGAAAATCAAAACCACAAAAGAAAGACAAACTGAAATTTTTTCTTTATCGTGGATTATTCAAATGCGGAGAATGTGGTTATACAATTACCGCAGATAGAAAAATTAAAAAGAGTGGAAAACAATACACTTATTACTACTGCACTAAGAAAAATCCAAATCATAAATGCTCGCAAAATGTTTTTACCAGAGAAGAAAAAATTTCATCT
>CALMWW010000061.1 GCA_937870835.1 uncultured bacterium | reverse complement strand
TTATATGACATCCCGATATATTTTAAGATAGGGGAGAGAGAAATAAAGGGGGTGGTGTTTGTTGGAAAAAGTTCGGACTTTTTTCCGCAAAATTCTGACGATGATTTTTAGTCCGTCACCTACGGCGACGGGCGGGCAAAAAGGAAGATGAATAAGGAGAAGGAATTTTTATCTGTCCTCGCTTTCGCCACTTCTTTTTTCGCCATCGCAATTTTTCGTGCCAACGAAGTTAGCGCGCCGTCTGAAATTTAAATCGTGAAATCAAACACTTCTTTCAAGATTTCTCTGTTATATTTTTGCATGGTTTCGGATAAATTATCAACATAAATCGCGGTTAAACCATTTTTTGCGATAATGCGTTTTCCATTAAAATCGTCAAAATCTAACTCTTTTTCTGTCGCATATAAAACAATATTTTTGTCTCTATTTTTTGTAAGTTCGGCATGCTTATCATTTCTTAAATAAACTAAGTTTTTCCAATGGTCAATCAAACCGAATTCTGTTTTATTTCTGGCAGCAGACAAAGGAATAACATGATGTAATTCAAATGTTGGTATTTTTTCCTTAATATTGTGTTGCTGAAAATACTCATGCTTTGCCCCTAAACCCCTGCGTTTAATTTGAGTATCTGTGAATATTCCATACATTCCAGTATTCAATTTTAGGCTATTTTGGGTTATGTCAAAATAAACCGTATTTTTAAGCAACGAGAAAATTTGCTGCGATTCGTTTTTCCAATTCCCAAAATCTCTTTTTTTGGTTTTATTGCCTTTGAAATTTTTTGGATTGCAATATTTTTTAATTAAATTTGTGGCCTTTTTCTGCTGCCAAGGTTTTAATGCTCTGTATGAATTTATTAAATCAATTTTATCGTCGCTTATTTGCGGCCTGTCGTCTGACAATATAAGCATAAACTCAATAATTCCTATGGGCGTATTCTTGTAATTGCTGTAATATAAAGTTTCCGCTAAACGGGTTATTTCGGTTTCAAATAAATCATCAAGAGCGTCTGTAAAAATCTTATATTGTTGAACAAGAGATGAATTTACTAATTTAATCGCAAGTGGTGTTAATTGAGCGTAATATATGCCGCTTCTTTTGGTAATTTCATTTTTATTTTTATCAAAACGGCGCAAAAGCCCTAACTTTTGAAAATCTACAAAAAAATTCTTTTTTAGCGAATTTATGGTTCCCACGCCCGCAACCTTTTTTACACTTTTGACTATCTTGTAGTATTCCACACAATCAGGCTTTTGTTCTCCTTTTTTATTATCTCCTGTCGGAACTCTAAAAATTTTATCGGCAACAACTTCATTTATTCCTGCTAGAATTTTAGTTAATCTGTCCAAATCGTAGCGATTATGTTGCGAGATGTGTATTCCGCGATAATTTACGTCTTGAATTCTATTGACGATATACTTCAAAAATTGATTATCGGGTTGAATAGCGACAATCTCATCTAAAATTTTTTTTGTATTTGTCAGTGAATTATTTTTTGTCATACTTCTTTAAATTACTTTTTGCGATTCTTACATAGGTTTTGTTTAAATCGCTACAAATAAAATTTCTTTTTAATTTTTTAGCCGCTATTGCGGTTGTGCCACTCCCGACAAAACAATCTAAAACAAGATCGCCTGCGTTTGAGCTCGCTTTTATTATCCGTTCCACTAATTCTAATGGTTTGGGCGTAATGTGCGGCATTTTTGGGGTCTTACCGTTGATTTTATTTTTATGTCTCTCACTTGCAATATGCCACACTTCGCCACATAATTTGCCATTCGGATTTGGAAACCACCTCTTACCGTCTTTTAATATTCCCTTTTTTTTAGCGTGTGCAATTCTGTCCGTTGACTCGTATGGCAAACGTATGTCGTCATAATTAAAAACATGATTGTTATTTTTTGTAAAAAATAAGATTGTTTCTTGCCCATTGCTATATTTGCGTTTTGCGCCGCCCAAACCGTCTCGTTTATCCCAAGTAAGCCAATTTTGGAAAACTAAACCTTTGCCTACTAGATAAGAAAGAATAAATGCGGAATTATACGGAGTGTTAAAAATATACAAACTGCCGTTTTCCTTCAATTTAGGAACCAAAGCGTCGATCCAGCGAGCAGTAAAATCAAAAAATTCTTTTTCGCTTTTAAAGGTGTCCCAGCGGGCTTTGTGTAGATTATATGGTGGATCGATAACGGCAAGATTTATTGATTTGTCATCAATTCTTTTCAAAAAATCGAAGCAATCTAAATTGTAAATTTCGTTTATTTTTAACATAATTTTAAAATAAAGATTGCAGCTTTAAATTTATAATTCGCTCATAACTTTTTGATATTTCATAACCAACATAATTTCTTTTTAGTTCCTTGGCGACTTTCAGTGTCGTGCCTGAACCTGCAAATGGATCTAAAACAACATCGCCGACATATGTAAATAATCTAACACAACGTCGGACAATTTCCTCTGGCATTATTGCTGAATGTTCGCCAAAAGCCATATCGCCCTTTCCCGGAATTGGTATGTTCCATATTTGTTTTGTAAATTCAATCCATTCTTTTTCGGTAAGTTTACTTTTCTCTTTTATTTCTTTTGGCAAGTTATTTTCCGCTGCCCCATCTTTTACATAGACAGTAATAAATTCTATTGTATTTTGGGCATAAAAATTTCGTGGATATGGATAACTGCCAAACATCAATTTTTTGCTCGGGTTTGTTCTATTCCAGATATAGACATCAAGAAGAAATAATTTTGTGTTATTCAAAATTGAATTTTCTATGTCGCTATTAATATCAAAAATGTCTCTGTTGTAGTGAGTATTTAAATTTTTCTTTAATATCGGCATCAACGGACTATTCACAACTAATTTTCCGTTTGGTTTTAAAACGCGTTGGCACTCCTGCCAAACTTTTAGCATTTCGCTAATGTATTTTTTATAATCCGCAATATCGCCAATTTGCCCTTTTTCTTTTTCTGATTTTTTATTTTTTTGATAGCCGTCAAGAGAATAATCTTTGATATTAAAATAAGGCGGACTAGTTACTATAAGATGAACAGAATTATCAGGCAATTCCGCCATTTTCCTCGCGTCTTTAAAAAATACCTTGTTTAAATAATCCATAAAAACTATTTTATTAAATCATCAATACCAACACCTAAAGCGTCAGCAATTTGTTTTAATGTTTCCACTCTGGGATTATAAGTTGCCCCAGATTCAATTTTAATAATCGTATTATAAGTAATATCCGCTATTTTTGAAAGTTTATCCTGCGTGATACCTTTCTTCTTGCGATATTTTTTATGTTTTCAGCTATAACGCTTTTATTCTTTGTCATAAAGTAGCAATCATTTACTAAAACAGTATAATGTAAGTAGGTGTTAACCACTATGTATATTATATCAAAATTCAAGAAAAGAGTAAATTAAAAAGGAATTTTTATTGTTGTCCGTCTATGGGCGGGCGGGACAAGGAAAAGAAAGAGAAAGCCGCCGAAAAATTTTTGCGAAGCGCCGAACGAGACTAATTCTTCTATAAATAAGCTTGGGTGG
>CALMWW010000060.1 GCA_937870835.1 uncultured bacterium | reverse complement strand
AGGGAGAAAATTAAAGAAAACTGAAATTGGAGAAATTCCAGAAAATTGGGAAGTTTTAAATCTTTAAACAATTTTTGTTCTCTAAAAAGCGGGTTAAAACAAATAATGCCAAAAGTGGCTAAAAACGACAACTCAAAACCTAAATCATAAAATAGAGACAGAGGATTTAAATAAGTCATTAAACATAAAGTAAAAAGAAAAGAATTAAAAGGTTCATAAATTCTAAAATTTAATTCAGCAAATATTACCAATAGGGCCATAATCAGGGCTCTTGAAACAGAAGGAGTAAAACCAGCCAAAAGACTGAAAAATAGTAAAAATAAAATCAAAATCAAAAATTTTATAATTTTTGTCAAGGGAAAAAATTTTAAGAATTCAGAAATGATTTTTATTAAAAGTACCAAGTGCAAACCAGAGACCGCCATTAAATGAGAAAGGCCTGCTAAATTTATTTTTTCTTCTATTTCTTTATTTAAATTTCCTTTACGACCAAAAACTAAACTATTTAAAAGACTGGCTTGAGGTTCTTTTAAATAGTAATTAAAAATGCTTTTGAGTTTTTCTCTAAATAAAAATGCTTGATTAAATATCGATTTGGCGGCTATTTTTTCTACTTCTGGTTTTTTAATTTCAAAATAAACCAATAGTCCATCGCTATAAAAAGGCTCATCTAAATTTACTATTTGCCCTTTTTTAATTTTTAAATAATCGCCTTTAAAATAATCTGGTTTTAAGTCCAGATAAACAATTCCTCCTTTGAATTGACTAAATTGGACTTGCGGCTGAATAATTAATTTTTGAGATTGCTCTAAAGGATAACTAGAAATTACTTTAAAGGAAGTGTTTGAAAAAGAAGATAAATCAGGTCTTGCTAAAAGCGAATTTAAAACTATTTTGTATCTTAAAAAACCAAAAATAAAACTAAAAATAATAAAAATAATTAGAATAACAAAAGAAATACTTTTGAATTTGGTTTTGACAAATAAAAAATAAAAAATTCCTCCTATAAGGATGAAAGGAAGAATTTTAAAAGAAAAAAAATAACTTAAAACTATTCCTAATAAAAAAGCCACCCCACTTAAGCGAAAAATTTTCGCTTTTGAGCAGCCTTTATTCATTTAACGGATTTCGCAAATGGAAAATTTATTTTTTATTTTTTCTAAAACTTTTTGTGTTTTTTCTTCTGGCCAAGAATTAACTTTCTG
>CALMWW010000059.1 GCA_937870835.1 uncultured bacterium | reverse complement strand
TTTTTACTAAAAATTAGGCCTCTAAAATTTGACGAAGCTGTTTCATTCCCCGGCTAATCGTAACTCTGGTTGCGCCCATAGATTTGCCTAAACTTTTTGCTACATCGCTTACTGGTAATTGGTCTATATAATAAAGCGAAACAGCTTGACGATAATCATCGCTCAATTGATTAAGAGCATTTTGAATTTCCTGAAGGTCGCTCGCCAAAAGAGCAGATTTTTCAATGTCTTGATTTTCATCTTGAATTAAGTGCGCAGATTCACCTAAAACATCAGGTTGTTTATCTTTAACCCGGTAATAATCAATTAAAAGATTTTTAGCAGAAGCAAACAAAAAAGCGGAAGGATTTTTAACCTCTTTGTCTAAATAAATTTGCTTCCAAAGCCGAGTAAATGTTTCAGCAGTAATATCTTCAGCTGCTGATTTTGAATTAACTTTTAAATAAACAAACCGATAGATTCTATCTATATAGTCATCGTATATCTGAGAAAAAAATTGTTCTTTGAATTGATAGGGCTGTTTTTCTTTCATTTATATATTATATTTTGATTAAATGCTTTTTAGCCGATGTATTCATCTACTCATCGCCTACCTATATATCTATTATATATCGCCTACCTATATATATTATTATAGGCCTACTTATTTATTATGTTTATTATTTTATTATTGCCAAGTATTATCGTCAAAACATTACATTCAGCATAATAAACAAGGACAAGGGAGTTAAAAACAATAGAGCAAAAAGTTAAATAAAATCCCGGGAAAAAGCAAGGAATTAGGAGAATAAGAAAAGGGTAAGAAAAAAGTAAGAAAAGGTTAACAAAACGATGTTGAAATAAAGATTAAGCTCAGCAAACCTCTTCCTCTTAAGCTGACACCGACAAAACAACCAAACTAACGCAATAAATTAAATTTTAAATAGATAAATTAATTTTATAACTAATCGTCCGGCCTGACCCAACCGCGCTAATGATATGCCTTGATTTTAGGCCATACAATTCTCTTCTAATTGAGCGCGGATTGACGTCGGGAAAGTGCTTATGTATTTCATTGGGTTTTAATTGCCCATTATTTTGCAATAATTCTAAAACTTTTAGCTGGATACTGGAAAGATTTTCATAATCAATATCCCCTTCTTCCTTAGTAAAAATTTTTGATGTTTGATTAAGAGGAGGAATAACCGAAGAAGGAACAGCTGTTTTATTAGTGTCAACCGGACTTATTGCCTCAGAAGCGGGAGAAACGGCCTCAATGGTTGAGGACTCGCTTGCAGGGGCGTCCGATTCAAGATTAATATTAGGTTCAGCTGTTTCATTAGCTGAAGAATTAAATTGAGTATCTTGGTCTTGGAGAGTTTGGTTTTCTAAATTAAGATTATTAGATGGTTGAGCCGATGGCTGATTAGATGGTTGAGCCGATGGCTGGGTATAATTATAATTATTTTCTTTTAAATCGCTTTTAGGTTGAGCAGCTTGAGAATTTTCAAAATTTATTTTATCGTTCACTTTATTTAGAGGAGAATTAGCTTTGGGTTGATGTATTTCTTTTAGAGCGGCGGCGGCACGTTGAATTTTGTCTTGATATAATTTTACTTGGCGAAGTTCTTGCTTTAGGATCTCTTCTAATTTTTGATATTCTTGATTTAAGACAACAAAATTACGGCTATTAACCCAATTTTGTTCGCTCGCAATTGCAAAATAAGTTTTTAACATTTGTAAACAATCTAAACATTTTTGCAATAAAGATTCTTTATTTTGAATAATTGCTAAAGAATGGGATTGATTTTGAAAAGCAGTATTTTGTTTTTGAAAAGAAATATAAAAAAAGAGCGCGTCTAAAGATTCTTTACGAATAGCAAACTTAAGCGGCTCTTTGTCTGGAAAAAGTTCGGTAACTTTATATACAGCGTTAGTTAATTTTATTAAATTGTCCATCATAAAAACGCAAATTTTAACTCTCCTATAACTTGGCAATATTATAGAAAAAATACTCAAAAAAGTCAAATTAAGTTACTCACCTGTCAATCCAACAGATAACACGAAAATATGGGGCTCATTCGCGTTATTCGCAAAGCCAATGCGCGAAAGGTGTGTATAAATCCCCCTTTTCGGAAAGGTCAGGGGCATTCTTCAGGTCAGTTTCTGCTGACAGATCTTTTAATTTTTATAAAATAGGTTATAATTTAATTATAAAATATATAAAATTAAAACTCTAAAGCAAAAAGCTTTAAGGCCTAAAAACAAAATGGCCATAAAGCTAAAATAAATATGAAACCAAAAATAGAAATTTTGACAGGCATTCGTCCCAGCGCTAACTTAACCATTGCTAATTATATTGGCGCTATTGCTCCTATTCTTGAATTGCAAAATACAGCTAATTCAATAATATTATTCGTCGCTGATTTACATGCCTTAACTGACAATGAACCAGAATTAGTAAAAAAACACTCTTTTGAAGTCGTGGCTGATTATTTGGCTTTGGGCATTAATCCTCAAAAAACTACTATCTTTTTACAATCTGAATTAAGCGGCCAATTAATGACCTTAACAGCTTTATTGTCCCGACATATTACGGTTGCTGAATTATTACGAGTGCCAACCCTTAAAGAAAAAATAAAGAAAGGCAATGCCGTAGAAACAGCTAATAGTTTTTTGTTTCTTTATCCAGTTTTAATGGCTGCTGATATTCTCATCCAAGGCGCTAAAAAAGTGCCAGTAGGCGAAGACCAGCTTCCGCATATTGAAGTTGCGCAAAAATTAGCTGAACGATTCAATAAAAAATATGGCGATACCTTTGTAATTCCTGAAGCGCTCCAATTAAAAAGCGTGCGAGTGCTTTCCCTTAAAGGAGAAGGAAAAATGAGTAAAAGCCACCCAGAAGGCGCTCTATTTTTAGGAGACAGCCCTGAGGTAATTGCTAAAAAGATTAAAAGCGCTGAAACAGCAATAGAAGGAAAGATGAATGAAAAAATTGAAAGCCATATTCTAATTGCCAAATCTTTAGCCAAAACCGAAGATGAAAAAAAAGAAATTGATGCTTTAATTAAAAGACACAAGCAGGGCGAACCAATAATGGGAGAATTTAAAAAATCTTTGACCAAAATTGTTCAAAACTTTACCCAAGAATTTCAGATTAAACGCGCTCAAATTATGCAAAATCCAGTTTATATTCAATCTATTTTGGAAAAAGGAAGAATTTTTGCGAAACAAAATGCGGACGAAACCCTTTTTTCAGCCCTGCGCTCTATGGGGTTTAAATAATAAAAACTCAAAATCAATATTTA
>CALMWW010000058.1 GCA_937870835.1 uncultured bacterium | reverse complement strand
ACAATAAAATTGCGGATAACTTAAAGAAACTACGGGCTAAAAAGGGGCTATCTCTCGAAAAGATTGCTCGCCTTGCTGATTTATCGCTTAATACCATTGTTAAGGTTGAAAACGGAGTAAATACAAACCCAACCATTGAAACGCTGACCAAGATCGCCAAGGCACTTGAAGTTGGTGTTGATGATTTAATTAAGTAATTATGACAGATAATAATTTACAAAAGAAAGTTGCAGAGCTTGAAGCTCAAATCAGGAAACTCAAGAAAAATAATCTTGGGCTGGTTTTTGAGGATAAAACAGAAGATGTTGTTGAGCAATCAAAGATTAAAGTACCTGTTTTAAAGGAGGTATTAAAAAATCGTCTTGATTTGGATGAAAAATTTCCCAACAACATTATGATTGAGGGCGACAATTACCTCGCGCTTTCGGTTCTAAACTACACACACAAAAAGAATATTGACCTTATTTATATTGATCCGCCGTACAACACCGGCGCAAAAAACTGGAAATACAATAATGATTATGTAGACAAAGAAGACGAATACCGACACAGCAAGTGGCTCTCATTCATGCGCCATCGCCTCAATCTTGCGAAAAGCTTGTTGAAAGATGATGGTGTGTTAATTTGTGCGATTGACGACAACGAACAGGCACACTTGGGTGTTTTGATTGAGCAATTATTCCCCGCACACGAACAGCACGCCATAACTATCATCCACAATCCAAAAGGCGTTCAAGGCACAAACTTTTCTTATACTCACGAATACGCAATTTTCGTTGTTCCAAAAAATCAGAAAGCAATCAGCGACCGCTCGCTTTCTGAAGATGAGATTTATGTTTCAAATCTACGAAACTGGGGAAATGAGTCTGAGCGAACAGATGCAAAAAATTGTTTCTACCCCATTATCATAAAAGATAAAAAGATTGTTGGTTTTGGTGATGTCGCGCCGGACAAACTGCATCCAAAATCGGCAAACGAAAAACAAAAAGACGGAAGTATTTATGTTTGGCCGATTGACGAAAAAGGTATTGAGCGAAAATGGCGATATGCTCGCCAAACCGTTGATGAAATAAAGGAAATTCTGCAAATCAAAGAATCGCGCGGTGGTGTCATTCAAATAATGATCGCGAAAGATTACGGCACATACAAAACCGCTTGGATTGATAAAAAATACGACGCGAGCGAATATGGAACAAAACTTTTGCGTGAAATACTGCCAAAATGTGATTTTGATTTTCCAAAATCTCTCTACACTGTTTACGATTGTCTTTTTGCAGTTGTTGGTTCGCGTCCGCACGCAAATGTTTTGGACTTTTTCGCTGGTTCGGGAACAACGGGACACGCCGTTTTGGAAATGAATAAAATTGACGGCGGAAATCGCAAATTTATTCTTTGCACTAACAACGAAAACAATAATGGCGGAAACGGCGGAATTGCCGAATCAGTTTGCTATCCGCGCGTCAAAGCAGTTATCAACGGCTACAAAAATAAGAAAGGTGAAAAAGTCGCTGGTATTCCAAGCAACCTTTTCTATTACAAAACCGACCTTGTAGATATTGAGCAAATCCACAAAGTATCAGACGACGCAAAAATTCGAATAACCTATGAAGCGGGCGAAATGATCGCCGTGCGTGAGGATACGCTTGACGAAGTAGAGAAAAATGATTGGTGGCAGATTTTTGAAGGTAACGGAAAATTGACAGCGATATACTTTAAGGAAGATAAAACAAAGCTTAACGAGCTTATCGATAAATTGGAAAAGAAAAATCTGCCAGTCGCTTTGTATATTTTTAGCTGGGGTAAGAACGAATACAAAGGCGAGTATTCGTCCGCGAATATCAGAGTCGAGGATATTCCCGAGCCGATTATTGAAGTTTATAAAGAATTGAATCGTTTATAAAATTATGTTTGCATTAAAACCATTTCAAGAAACAGCAATATCACAGCTCAAAGACCAATTTTTGAGTTTATGGAAATTACCGAATCAAAATATCCCGCTCGTTTTCAAATCGCCGACTGGAAGCGGTAAAACGATAATGCTCGCGCAGTTTTTGCGCGATATTGTGAGCGATCCGCGCTTCGCGGGCAACGATGTTGCTTTTGTTTGGTTTTCATTTAGCGAGGATTCATACGAACAAAGCAAAAAGAAACTTTTTGATTATTACGGCGGAGCAAGCGAGCTTGATTTACTTGACCTCAACGACCTTTCACGAGAGAAGCTAAATCAGAACGATGTCTTTTTCATAAACTGGCAGAAAATCAAAGGCAAAAGCAAAGACAGTCGAAAACTGCGCCGTGAAAACGAGCAGGGATTAACTTTTGATAATTTTATCAACGAAACACACGAAGCCGGTCGAAAAATAGTCGTGATTATTGACGAGGAGCATATTGGAAGCGACACCGATTTGGCAATGGAAGTGGTGGACGGACTTATCAAGCCGAAAATTACGCTTCGCGTTTCGGCTACGCCGAAATATATCCCTACCCGAGCCGAAACTGCGGGATATATTGAAGTAAAACGAGATGATGTGGTTGAAGCGGGATTGATTAAGGAAAAAATTGTATTTCAGACAGAAGAAGACTTGAATCAAAAGGCAGTCAAAAAGCTTGACCAAGATGAAATGCTTTTGGAATTGGCTTACTCCAAACGGCAGGAATTAATTGATTTATACAAAAGACTCAATGTGGAAGTCAATCCTCTTGTTTTGATTCAGCTTCCGAATGACGACCAAGCAAGCAAAGAAACAAGCGATACAACCAAACAAACGATTGTATTGGAATATCTAAAACACAAAGGAGTAAAAAGCGATGAAATAGCCGTTTGGCTCTCCAAAGAAAAAGAAAATTTGGAAGATTTGGAAAAACATAACTCGCCCGTGTCGTTCTTGTTGTTTAAGCAAGCCGCCGCGACTGGCTGGGATTGTCCGCGCGCGAGTGTGTTGGTGATGTTTCGTGAAATTAAAAATCCAACTTTTGCAATACAGACCGTCGGGCGTATTTTGCGTATGCCATTTGGCACACACTTTGCCAATCCCGAACTTAATCTTGGCTATCTCTATACCAACTATAAACGCAACGAGGTTTTGGCTGAATACGCAAAATCAAAGACAGAAAATCGACCTGCGATAAATGGAAGCTTCAGAAAGAAAAATGTTGAGCCGATAAAATTGGAATCTGTTTTTATGACGCGCGCGGACTACAACGACTTGGGCGATACATTTCAAATTACTTTCAAACAAGTGGCGGATAAAAAGCTGGATACAAAAAAACTCAATCTAAAACCAAAAGTTACTAACGGATTGATTGTCGGCGTGGAAATTGATGATTATGACAATTTTACAAAAGAGCTTTTTGAAGAAGGCGGAAGTTATGACGAGGAAATGTCTCGCCATGACCTTGAAAGGTTATATAATTTGCTTTGCTTCAAACTTATCGCAAAACAAACTGACGAAAATCGAAAATTTGCGCCAGAGCGTTCATGGGGAAAGCTCAAAACCGCGCTCAATATTTATCTGATGGAGAAATTAAAACTTTCTCGCGCCGATGTTTACAAAATTATTGTGAATGATTTAGTAGGCGAAGCCGGTGCGCTTGCGCCCGTTATCGGCGACGCACTTTTGGCATATCGTCCTATTCGCGAGCAAGAGGTAAACAAAAAGGCGGCACGTGCTAAGCGGGTGGAGCATATTGAAATACCACGCGAAGCATTGTTTTTCACTGATCAATACGAGGAATTGTCGGTAAAAAAATCAGCAATGGAGCCGTTTTGGTTTGAAAAAACTCAAGCGGGGCTGTTCGGGGGCAATGATAATGAGAAAAACTTTATCAAGTTTCTTGAATCGCCACAAAATAAAAGTGTTGTGTGGTGGCATAAAAACGGCGACAATGGAAGCGAGCATTTTTCAATTTCTTACTATAATCCTGACGAGAACAAAGAAAAATTATTTTATCCTGATTGGATTATCAAGACCAAAAACGGAGTTTTGATTGTTGATACAAAAGCTGGTATTACTGCTGAGAGCAATGATACTAAATACAAAGCGGAAGCTCTACAAGAGTGGTTGAAAGGTAAAAAAGGCTTTGATGGCGGTATAGCCGTTCAAGACGGCCCAAATGGCTGGAAAATCAACCGCAATGCTAAATATTCATACGATAGTTCGATGAAAGGTTGGGAAGTTCTTGATTTGAAAAATTAAGGTGGCGCGCCAGTTTTCAACTGGCACGAAATTCGGAAGCGAAAAAGGAAAGGT